>JAURXS010000419.1 GCA_030654305.1 bacterium
GGCCGGGATCGTGCCCTGCACGCCGCTGGGGGTGTCGGTGCTGCTCGAGCACTACGGGATCGACGTCGCCGGCCGCCACGTGGCGGTGGTCGGGCGCAGCGTGATCGTGGGCCGCCCCCTGGCCATGCTCCTGTCGCGCAAGGGCGCCGGGGGAGACGCCACCGTCACCCTGTGCCACTCGCGCACCCCGGACCTGCCGGCCGTCGTCTCGGGCTGCGACGTCGTGGTCGCCGCCCTGGGATCGCCGGGGTTCCTGGACCGGCGCCACGTGGCGCGCGGGGCCGTGGTCGTGGACGTCGGCATCAACCGGGTCGACGACCCGGGCTCCGACAAGGGCCATCGCCTCGTCGGCGATGTCGCCCCCGAGGTCCTCGACGGCTGGGCGGCGGCCTACACGCCGGTGCCCGGCGGGATCGGCCTGATGACCATCGCCATGCTGATGCGCAACACCTACGAGGCCGCGGCCCGACGGGCGGCCCGCGCGTGAACGCCGCGCTTGACGCCGATCTGGCCGCGGCGCTGGCTGCCGATCGCCGCCTGGTCGAGGCGGCCCTGCGCCGGCGCCTGGCCCCGGCTCCCGGCTTCCCGCCGCGCTTGCGGCAGGCCATGGCCCACTCTCTGCTCGGCGGCGGCAAGCGCCTGCGGCCCCTGCTGCTGCTGTGGACCTACGACGCCCTGCGCACGCGGCGGGCGTCCCCGCGCGACGAGGCGCTGGCCGCGGCCGTGGCCCTCGAGATGATCCACACCTACTCGCTCGTCCACGACGACCTGCCGGCGATGGACGACGACGACCTGCGCCGCGGCCGCCCGACCTGCCACGTCGCCTTCGACGAGGCGACCGCCATCCTGGCCGGTGACGGCCTGCAGGCCCTGGCGTTCGAGATCCTGGCCGGGATCCCGCGGCGCGGGGCCGACCTCGTGCGGATCGCCGCCGCGGCGGCCGGTCCGTCCGGCATGGTGGGCGGCCAGCAGGAGGACCTCGACGCGGCCGGCCGCGACCTGACGGCCGCCCTGATCCGGCGCATCCACGCGGGCAAGACCGCCCGGCTCATCGGCGCCCCCCTGGCCATGGGCGCCCTGCTGGCCGGGCGCGACGCCGCCGCGGCGGCGGACGCCGACCGCGCCGGGCGCGTGCTGGGGCTGGCCTTCCAGGCGGCCGACGACCTGCTCGACGTCGAGGGCTCGACCGCGTCCCTGGGCAAGACCGCCGGCAAGGACGCGGACCAGGACAAGGCCACCTGGGTACGCCTGGAGGGCGCTGAAGCGGCGCGGGCCCGCACCGCCCGCCTCGGCCGGCGCGGCACCCGCGAATTGCAGCGGCTGCTGCCGCCCGGGCCGGAAGGCGCGCGGCTGCTGGCCCTGGTCCGCCTGCTCTGGGAACGAGATCGCTGACCATCCTTGTGTTGCGGCCCGCACCTGGGCCGGGCTATGTTCTGTCCCTGCCCGCGCCCGGACCCCGTCCGGGCGGCGCCACCCCAGCCAGGGCCGCTCCGCCGGCCGACGGGAACGATGACGCGCATCCTCGACAAGATCGAACTCCCCGACGCCCTGGCCGGCCTGTCGCCCGCCCAGCTGGAAGCGGTGTGCGCCGAGCTGCGCGACGAGATCATCACGACGGTGGCCTCCACCGGGGGCCACCTCGGAGCCAGCCTCGGGGTGGTCGAGCTCACCGTGGCGCTGCACCACGTCTTCCGCTCGCCCCACGACAAGATCATCTGGGACGTCGGCCACCAGGCCTACGGGCACAAGCTGCTGACGGGGCGGCGCTCCGACTTCGGGACCCTGCGCCAGGAAGCGGGCGTCAGCGGCTTCCCCAAGCGCTGCGAGAGCGTCCACGACCACTTCGGCGTCGGCCACGCCAGCACCTCGATCAGCGCCGCCCTGGGCTTCGCCAAGGCCCGGGACCTGAACGGGCGCGACGAGTCCGTCATCGCCGTCATCGGGGACGGGGCCCTGACCGGCGGGCTGGCCTACGAAGGTCTCAACAACGCCGGCCAGCTGCAGTCGGACCTCATCGTGATCCTGAACGACAACGCGATGAGCATCTCGCCGAACGTCGGGGCCATCGCCAAGTACCTGACGCAGATCACGTCCGGCCAGGTCTACACGCGCTTCGAGGCCGACCTCTGGAACATGCTGGGCAAGCTGCCCCGCGGCCAGCTCGCCCAGAAGCTGGCCAGCCGGATCAAGGAGGGCCTGAAGCAGGTCGTCGTCCCGACCATCCTGTTCGAGGAGCTGGGGTTCACCTACTTCGGCCCCATCGACGGGCACGACCTGCCGCTGCTGGTGCAGACCCTGCAGGCGGTGCGCAAGCTCAAGGGACCCGTGCTGGTCCACGTCGTGACGCAGAAGGGGAAGGGCTACGCCTTCGCGGAGGAGGACCGGGCCCGCTACCACGGCGTCGGCAAGTTCGACAAGGCCGAGGGGCTCAAGCCGACGGTTGCGTCGACGCCCAGCTACACCGACGTCTTCAGCCGCGCGATGCTGGAGGCGGCGGCCGCCGACCCGCGGGTCGTGGCCATCACCGCGGCCATGCCCGAAGGCACGGGTCTCAAGGCGTTCCGCGATCGCTACCCCGACCGCTTCTTCGACGTGGGCATCGCCGAGCAGCACGCCGTCACCTTCGCCGCCGGCCTGGCGTGCGCCGGCATGCGACCCGTGGTCGCGGTCTACTCCACGTTCCTGCAGCGGGCCTACGACCAGGTCATCCACGACGTGGCGCTGCAGAAGCTGCCGGTGGTCTTCGCCATCGACCGCGGCGGGATCGTGGGGGAGGACGGGCCCACCCACCACGGCGTTTTCGACCTCAGCTACCTGCGGACGGTGCCCAACCTCGTGCTGATGGCGCCGAAGGACGAGCCGGAGCTGTGGCGCATGCTCGCCACGGGTCTGGCCCGCGACGACGGGCCCAGCGCGCTGCGCTACCCCCGCGGCGCCGGGCCCGGCCAACCGCTGCCGGACTCGGCCCAGCCCCTGGAGATCGGGCGCGCCGAGGTCCTGCGCGAGGGGCGCGACGCCTGGCTGCTCGCCGTCGGCAGCATGGTGGCGCCCTGCCGCGAGGCGGCGGTGCGCCTGGAAGCCGCGGGCCTGTCCGTCGGGGTGGTGAACCTGCGGTTCATCAAGCCCCTGGACGCCGACCTGCTGCAGCGCATCCTGCTCCCCGGCGTCCTCGCGGTCACGGTGGAGGAGAACACCGTCGTCGGCGGCGCGGGCGCCGCGGTGCTGGAGTGGGCGGCCGCGCGGGGCGGCGACGAGATGCCCGACGTGATGACGCTCGGTCTGCCCGACCGCTTCCTCGACCAGGCTTCGCGGGACGTGATCCTGCACGGCGTCGGCCTCGACGCGGCGGCCATCGCGGACCGCGTCCGGCTGCGCTGCCGCACGGGACGGGCCCGCGCGGCCACCTGAGACGACGGGACCGCCATGCCGATCCGCAAGCTGGGTCTTTTCGGCAATCCGGGCAAACCGGAGATCGCGGCGGCCGTGGCCGAGGCGGCGGCGTGCTGCCGTCGGGCGGGCGTGCCGCTGCTGGCCGCCTCCGACCTCGCGGAGTTCGCCCCCGGCGTCACGATCGTCGGGGAAGAGGAACTGCCCGACCGCTGCGACGTCGTCGTCGCCTTCGGCGGCGACGGCACCATGCTGCGCGCGGCCCGCACGATCGGCCACCGCGCCACGCCCCTGCTCGGGATCAACCTGGGTTCGCTGGGCTACCTGACCGACGTCCCGTCGGCCGAGCTCGTCGCGAGCCTGGACCAGTTGTTCGCCGGCGCCTACTCGGTGACCGAGCGCACGCGCATCCGCGGCCGGGTCCGTCGCGACGGCCGGGACATCGTCGAGCTGGAGGCCCTCAACGACCTCGTCGTCAACATGGGCCCCGTGCCGCGCGCCCTGCTGATGGAGATGCGCATCGACCAGGTGACCCTGGGCCGCTTCCTCGGCGACGGCCTGATCGTCAGTACACCGACGGGCTCCACGGCCTACAACCTGTCGGCAGGCGGCCCGATCGTGCACCCCGGCGTGCGCGGCTTCGTGGTGACGCCGATCTGCCCGCACAGCCTGGCGATCCGCCCCCTGCTCATCCCCGAGGACAAGACCGTCGAGCTGCGCTTCGCCGACGTGGGGCAGGGCGCGACCCTGACCGCGGACGGGCAGGCCGCCTATTCGGTGGCCAGCGGCGACGTCATCCACTACGCGCGCGGCGAGCACCCCGTGCGGCTCGTCAAGTTCCCCCACAGCGACTTCTTCCTCGCCATGCGCCACAAGCTCCAGTGGGGCGCCATCCAGCGCCGGTCCACCGGAGAATGAGATGCTGGCCTCCCTGCGCATCTCCCAGTTCGGTCTGGTCGACGACCTCGTCCTGGCGGTCGGGCCGGGCCTGACCATGCTGACCGGCGAGACCGGCGCCGGCAAGTCGATGATCGCCGGCGCGCTGTCGGTGCTGGCCGGTGCGCCGGTGCCCAAGGACCTGGTGCGCGAGGGCGAGGACGAGGCCTACGTCGAGGGCGTCTTCGACCTCGCCGAGCGTCCCCGGACGCTGGCCCGCCTGCGCGAAGCCGGCGTGCTGCCGGGCTCCGACGGCATCCTGGTGGTCCGTCGCGAACTGCGCCGTGCCGGCCGCAACCGTGTGTTGATCAACGGGATTCTCTCTTCTCTTCAAGTGCTGGATCAAGTCGGGCCGCTGCTGATCTCGGTGCAGAGCCAGGACCAGCAACGGGAGCTGGAGCGCTCGGGCCACGCCCGCGACCTGCTGGACGATCTCGCCGGCGGCATGGCGCAACGCGCCGCCGTCAAGGCGGCCTGGGCGGTCTGGCAGCGGGCCGGCACGGAACTGGCCGAGCGGCGGCGCGACGTCCAGGCCGGCCGCGAGCAGCTGACGCTGTGGCGCTACCAGCGCGACGAACTGGCGGCGGCGGGCTTGCGCGTCGGCGAGCAGGAGGAGATCGCCGAGTCCCTGGCCGTCGCCCGGCACGCGGCGGAACTCCAGTCCGCGGCCGCCGCCGCCCTCGAGGCGGTGACCGACGAGGACCGCGGCGCCGTCGTCCGCCTGGCCCGCGCCGCCCGCGAACTCGAGCGCCAGTCGGGCCGCAGCAGCCGCCTGGCCGGCGCCCTGGAGAGCCTGCACGCCGCCGCGGACCTGGCCGGCGAAGCGGCCCGGGTCCTCGAACGTTTTTTGGATGGCTTCGACGCCGATCCGGAGGATCTCGAGGAGCTCGAGCGGCGGGCCCAGCTGTACCAGGACCTGCAGCGCAAGTACCGCTGCGACGTCGCCGAACTGGACGACCTGCTGGTGCGCCTGCACGACCGCGTGGCCCGCCAGGAAGCCGCCGACGACGATCTGGCCGATCTGGAAGCCGCCCTGCAGGAGTCCGGACGGGTGCTGGCGCAGGCCTGCTCCGACCTGCGCCGGCTGCG
>JAURXS010000420.1 GCA_030654305.1 bacterium
GCGCACCCGAGCCGGCCTTCTCCAGGAAGCTGTCGCCGTGGCCGTGGTAGCAGCCCTCGAACTTCACCAGGCGGGTGCGGCCGGTGGCGCCGCGCGCCAGGCGGATGGCCGACAGCGTGGCCTCGGTGCCCGAGTTCACCATGCGCATCATTTCCATGGACGGCACGAGGCGGCGCACGGTTTCGGCCATCGTCACTTCCAGCGCATTGGGCACGCCGAAGCTCAGGCCGTCCACCATCGTGCGCGACACCGCCTCGAGCACCGCGGGGTGCGCGTGGCCGGCGATCATCGGGCCCCAGCTGCCGATGTAGTCCACGTAGCGGTTGCCGTCCACGTCGATCAGGTAGGCGCCTTCGGCGCGCTTGGCGAAGAAGGGCTCGCCGCCGACCGACTTGAAGGCGCGCACCGGCGAGTTGACGCCGCCGGGCAGCGCCTCCCGCGCGCGCTCCCACCAGGAGGCGTTGCTCATCGGATCCACCCCCCGCGCAGGGCGTCGCGGCCGTGGTAGGTGATGATCAGGTCGGCGCCGGCGCGGCGCATGCCCAGCAGGTTCTCCATGACGACGGCGCGCTCGTCGGCGAAGCCGGCCTTCACGGCGGCCTTCACCATCGAGTACTCGCCGCTGACGTTGTAGCAGACCACCGGGCAGAGCGCCTGCTCGCGCACGCGGCGCACGATGTCCAGGTAGGCCAGCGCCGGCTTGACCATGACCATGTCGGCGCCCTCCTCCATGTCGAGCAGCGCCTCGAGCAGGGCCTCGCGGCCGTTGCGCGAGTCCATCTGGTAGGTCTTGCGGTCGCCGCGCGGCGCGCTGTCGCAGGCATCGCGGAAGGGGCCGTAGTAGGCGCTGGCGAACTTGGCCGAGTAGGCCAGGATCGAGGTGTTGACGAAGCCCTCGTCGTCGAGCAGGTCGCGGATGGCGCCGACGCGGCCGTCCATCATGTCGCTGGGGCTGACGATGTCGGCGCCGGCCTTCGCGTGGGCCAGGGCCATGCGCGCCAGCTGGTCGGCGCTGGCGTCGTTGACCACGACGCCGTCCTCGAGGAAGCCGCAGTGGCCGTGGCTCGTGTAGGCGCACAGGCAGACGTCGGTCACCAGCACGACGTCGCGGCCGAAGCGGTCGCGCAGGGCCTTCAGGGCCTGCGGCACCAGGCCGTCCTTGGCCACGGCCGCGGTGCCGTGGTCGTCCTTGTGCTCGGGGATCCCGAACAGCAGGTGCGAGCGCAGCCCGAGCTCGACGTCGGCCGCCACCTCCTCGACCAGCTTGTCGACCGAGACGTGCGTGACGCCGGGCATGCTCGAGATCTCGTCGACGTGGCCGCGGCCTTCGACCACGAAGTGCGGGGTGATCAGGTGGCGGGCCGCGATGTCGGTCTCGGCCACGAGCTCCCTCATCAGCGGCGTCGTGCGCAGGCGGCGGGGGCGGTGCAGCAGGTTCATGACGGCATCTCCCGGAATGAAGGGTCCGTGACGGGGCCCAGGCCGCAGGCCCGGGCCATGGCTGACAGGTCGGGCGCGTCGGCGACCAGGGGGTCGAAGCCGGCGGCGCGGGCCGCGGCGGCCGTGGTCTCCCCGATCGCCACGCAGGGCGGGCGCAGCGCGTAGGCCGCGGCGAAGGCGCCCACGGCCGACGGGCTCGCGAAGAAGACGAGGTCGCCCTCTTCGAAGGGGTGCCGGGGCAGATCCCCGGCGGGGACAGGTTCGGTGCGGTACAGGGGCAGCTCGACGACCGTGCAGCCGGCGGCGCGCAGGGCGGCGGCCGGTTCGGAGAGGCGGTGGTCGGGACCCGGCAGCAGCACGCGGGCGGGCGCCGCGCCGGCGGCGACGAAGGCGCGGGCCAGTTCGGCGCCGTCGCGGCAGCGCGCGCCCAGATCGTCGCGCCAGCCGCGGTCGGCCAGGGCGGCGGCGGTGCCGCCGCCGAGGGCGCCGACCCTGGCGGAGCCGGGGGACAGGCCGGCGTCCGCGAAGGCGTGCACGCCCTGGGGCGACGTGAACAGGATCCAGTCGAAGGCGGCGGGGTCGACGTCGGCCGGCGGCGGCAGGGGCGAGTAGCGCAGCAGGGGAAGTTCCAGCACCGTGGCGCCGGCGGCCGCGAGGGCGTCCCGCCAGGGGCGGCACTGGGCCGCTTCCCGGGTCAGGACGATGCGCCGCGGTCGGGCGTTCATGCCGGCTTCCCTTCGCGGTCCCTGATCCGGCGCAGGGCCTCGTCGCCCAGAGCCTCGGGATCGGGGCCGTCCAGCCGCAGGTGCAGCGGCGCGCCGACGCCGTCGCGCGGGCTCCAGAAGGCGCTCAGCCGGAAGCCGTCGCCGAGCCGGCGCACGTTCACGCCGAAGGGCAGCTGGCAGCCGCCGTCGAGGCGCTCGAGCAGCGCGCGCTCCACCGCGACGGCGCGGCCGTCCGGTTCGCAGTGCAGGCGGTGCACGAGATCGCGCACGCGCGGTTCGTCGCGGCACTGCAGGGCGAGCATGCCCTGCGCGGGGGCGGGCACGAAGTCGTCCACTTCCAGCGGCAGCACGCAGAGGTCGCCCAGGTCGAGCTCCAGGCGCAGCACGCCCGCGCGCGCCAGCAGGATCGCGTCGTACTGACCTTCGCGCAGCTTGCGCACGCGCGTGGGCACGTTGCCGCGCAGGTCGGCGATCACGAGGTCGGGGCGCAGGTCGTGCAGCTGCGCCTGGCGGCGGGCCGCGCTGGTGCCCATCCGCGCGCCGTCCGGCAGCGGGAGCAGCTCGCCGGCGGCCAGCCGATCCCGGTCCACGCTGCCCGGCCGCACCAGCAGGGCTTCGCGCGGATCCTCGCGGCCGACCAGTGCGGCCAGCACCAGTCCCGCCGGCATCCCGGTCGCGAGGTCCTTCATCGAGTGCACGGCCAGGTCGACGCGGCCGTCGAGCTGGGCGTCCTCGAGCTCCTTCGTGAAGAAGCCCTTGCCCTCGAGCTGGGACAGGGGCACGTCGTCGATGCGGTCGCCCTGCGTCTTGATGATGGTCAGGGACGTCCGCGCGCCGAGGGCGCCGAGCAGGCCCTGGACGTGATGGGCCTGCCACAGGGCCAGCTCGCTGCCGCGGGTGCCGATGCGGATGATGTCGGTGCCGTCGCCAGGATTCACGTCGCCTCCTCGCCGATCGCCGGAATGCCGCCGCCGCGGCCCAATCTAGGAATTGCCTGTTCGATTTGTGTCACGGAGACGTCACGTCCGTGGAAAAAACCACACGCTTGGCGTCCCGGAAGTGCTATGATCACAGGCAAGTATAAGACCGACCGCGGTCTGAGTCGATCGCCCACACCGCCGCCGGGCCCGCCCCCCGAGGCCGAGCGGCAACGGATGCGCATGTCGGTTCGCCTGCCGGTGCGACTGTTCCTGCCGTTTTTGGCGCTGCTCGCGGGCGCCGCCGTCGCCGCGCCCGTCTCCCAAGACACCGCCCGCCAGGTCGCCCGCAACTGGGTCTGCGACGTCGCCCACCGCGGTGGAGGGTGGGCCGGCGCCTCGCGGCCGACGCTGGTGGACGAGGGGGCGCTGGCCGCGGGCGACACGGTCCTGGCCTGGATCTTCCGGGTCGCGCCGCGGGGTTACGTCGCGGTTTCCGGCCGCCTCGAGCTGACGCCCGTGGTCGCATCCAGCGAGACCGCACACCTGCCTTCGCGGGAGCCGGGGGGCTTCTTCGACCTGCTCGCCGACGTGATGGCGGGGCGCGTGCGCCAGGTCGCCGCCGACGCCGACGCGGGGCGCCACCGGCCGCCCCACCCCGCCTGGAAGCGCTACCACACGAACGACGAGACGTTCCAGGCCAAGCTGCTGCTCGAACCAGCCGACGTGCTCGGCGCCGGGCCCCTGCTCGAAACGACGTGGCACCAGGGCTGGCCCTACAACATCCTGTGCCCGCCGGGCGACGGCGCGCGCACCTTCGTCGGCTGCACGCCCCTGGCCGCGGCCCAGCTGCTGGCCTACCACCACTGGCCGCTGAGGGGCGAGGGGCGGGTCGCCTACTGGTGGGCGGGGGACGACGGTTGCGGGCACACGACGCCCGGCGACACCCTGCGGGCCGATTATTTCGACCCCTACGACTGGTCCCTGATGCCGCACGTCGTGGATGCCGAGTCCTCGGAAAGCGAGCGCGCCGCGACGGCCGAGCTGTGCTACGAGGTCGCCCTGGCCTGCCGCACGGACTTCAGCGTCTGCGGCTCGTCGGCCTCCCTGGCGATGGCCCGCTCGGCGCTGGTCAACAACTACCGCTTCCTGGCGACCGCGCGCGAAGTGGTCCGGTTCCGCTACACCGATGCGGTCTGGTTCGGCATGATCCAGACCGAGATCGGCGCCGGCCGGCCGCTGCTCTACAGTTCGATCGTCCACACCATGGTCTGCGACGGCTGGCGCGAACTGGGCGGCGTGCGGCAGGTCCACATCAACTACGGCTGGGCCGGGGACAGCGACAACTGGTTCGCCCTGGACGACATCGAGACCTCTGCCAATCCGGCCGCCGAGCGCATGATCATCGGGCTCGCGCCCGACACCGAACCGCCCGCGGTGGTGTCGCGGTTGCTGGCGACGCTGAGGCCCGACCAGCTCGTCGACATCTTCTGGCGGGTCGAGGGCGTGCTCGACGCGGCCGGCTTCTACGTCTGGCGCGGCGTCTCGGCCGCCGACCGCATCCGGCTGAACGACGAGCGGTTGACCTCGCAGGCCGAGTACACCTGGGTGGACACCCAGCCGGGCGCCGTCGGGGAGGCGTACTGGCTGCAGGAGGTCGTGGTCGGCGGACCGGAGCTGTGGATCGGCCCGGCGTACCTGCCGCCCGCGCCCTTCATCGACACTCCCGACATCGAGATGACCCTGCAGCCCAACCCAGCCAACCCCCGGGTCGGGGTGTCGTTCCGCTTGGCCGCCGGCGGGCGCGTCCGGGCGGAGGTCTTCGACCTCGCGGGGCGGCGGCGGGCCGTGCTGCTGGACGGGGAACTGCCGGCCGGAGAGCACCGCGTCGAGTGGGATGGCCGCGACGGCGGCGGACGGGTCGCGCCGTCGGGGCTCTACCTGTTGCGCCTGGAGGCGGGCGGTTCGCGGAGCGTGCGGCGCTTCACGCTCGCGCGCTAGCGGGCCAGCCGGTAGCCCGTGCCGTGCACGGTGAGGATGTGCGCCGGGCTGGCGGGGTCGGTCTCGATGATCTTGCGCAGGTTCAGGATGAAGTTGTCGACCGTGCGCGTGGTCGGGTAGGCGTCGTAGCCCCAGATGCGGTCCAGGATCGTGCGGCGGGCCACCGGTTCGCCGTCCTTCTCGGCGAGCACGCGCAGGATCATGGCCTCCTTGTCCTTCAGCGCGTGGACGCCGCGGGGGTTGGTGACGGTCAGCGAGCGCAGGTCGACGACCGAGTCCCCGATCTCCAACGTGTCCGGCGCCGAGGTCTCGCGGCGCCACTCCTCGCGCCGGAAGATGCCCTTGATGCGCGCCAGCAGCTCGCGCAGGTTGAACGGCTTGGTGATGTAGTCGTCGCCGCCCATCTCCAGGCCGCGCACGCGGTCGTCGTCGCGGCCCCGCGCGGTCAGGAACAGGACCGGCACGCGGTCGCCCTCCTCGCGGATCTTTTTGCAGAACGCGAAGCCGTCCATGCCCGGCAGCATCACGTCCAGCAGCACGAGGTCCACGCCGCCGCGCTTCCAGTAGTGCAGCCCCTCCTCCGCCGAGACGGCCACGACCGGCTCGTAGCCCTCCAGCTCCAGGTTCAGCCGCATGCCGTCGGCCAGGTGCTCGTCGTCCTCCACCACCAGGATGCGCCGTTTCATCGCGACCCCTCCTCGAAGACGGGCAGCACCAGGGTGAACGCCGCCCCGCGCCCCTCTTCGCTCTCCAGCACCACGCGGCCGCCCAGGCTCTCGACGTTGCGCTGGACCAGGTACAGGCCGAGTCCCGAGCCGCGCGGCCGTTCGTTCAGGGATCCGGCGCCGGCCTCGGCCCGGTAGAAGCTCTCGAAGACGCGCCGCTGCTCCCGCCGCGGGATGCCGGGCCCGCGGTCGCGCACGGTCAGGCGGTGCCGGTCGCCGTCCCGGTACAGCGTCACGGAGACCTGCGCCGGCGGCGGGCTGTAGTGGACCGCGTTGTGGACGAGGTTGCGCACCGCCACGCGCAGCGCCTGGCGGTCGCCGATCACGAGGTGACCGTCGGGGACGTCCACCTCCAGGCGGGCCCCGCGGTCCACGAGGAACGCGCCCATCGTCTCCAGGACGTCGCGGGTCACGTCCGCGAGGTCGATCGTCTCGCGCACGCCGCGCAGGTGGTCCTCGTCGCGGCTCACCGACAGGACCTGCTCGACCATCGCCTCGAGCCGCTCGACGTCCTGGAGCATCGCGCCGCGGATGCGCAGGCCGGCGTCCGGCGGCAGATCGGGGCGCTGGAGGGTCTCGGTGTACAGGCGGATGCTCGCCAGCGGCGTCTTGAACTCGTGCGTCGCCCCGGCCAGGAACAGCTCGCGCGCGCGCTTGAAGTCGCGCTCCCGCCGCGAGGCCAGGGTCAGGATGGTCGTGCCCGCGGCCAGCAGCAGCAGGAACACCACGCCCTCGGTCATGAACATGCGCCGGCGCCGCGCGGCCTCCTTCTGGACGTTGGCGACCGCCACGGGATCGATCCCCACCTCCCAGCCCTGGTCCGTCTTGTGGAAGTGGAGGTGGGGGAAGGCCTTGCCGAGCATGGCGGTCGGGTCGTCCCGCACCTCGGGCACCGTCTCGAGGATGTAGACCGCGTGCATCTGGTCGGTGCGGTAGCGCTGGAGTTGGAAGCTCTCGTAGTGATGGCCCTCGCGGGTCAGGTAGTAGACCCACCACGCCCCGATCACGACGATCAGCGCCACGAGGATGCCGTACATCAGGCCCAGATGTCGGTGCAGCCGCACGCAGGTACTCCTCGTCGACGGGCTTGCCGGGGCGGGCGGCCGCAATA
>JAURXS010000421.1 GCA_030654305.1 bacterium
GCAGGGTGTAGCGGCGCAGCATGGTTTCCAGCGCCCGCGTCGACACCGCGCCCGTGGGCAGGCGGAACGCGCCGTCGCGAAAACCCAGCCGCAACACCGGCGAAAGCTCCAGGTCTTCTTCCTTGCGCCGCTGCGACAGCAGCTGGCGCGGCTCGCGCGAGTCGAAGAGGCTGCCCCATTCCAGCGCCAGGATCTCGCGCTCCAGTTCGTCGGCCGTCATGCCGCTGGCGTACAGCCCGCCGATGATCGCGCCCATCGAGGTGCCGACGATCAGGTCCACCGGCACGCGCGCCGCCTCCAGCACCTTGAGCACGCCGACGTGGGAGAGACCGCGAGCGCCGCCGCCCGACAGCACGAGGCCGACGCGGGGCCGCGCGGGTGCGGTGGATGGGCCTGCTTCGGTGGCCAGGGCAGGCGCTGGCCAGAACCCGATCAGCAGGGCCAATGACAGACACAGGACGGCGAGCGGGCGCGTGGACAGCATGGCGGGGAGGGGCTTTCGCGGGGATTTGCGAAGTGTAGGCGCCTGTCACCAACTGGGCATCGCACTCCAGACGCCGCGCTGCAATCGTGTTACCTTGACGCCCTTTTCGGCGCACGGCCGCAACCCACCTCAGCACAAGCCCATGAGCGACATCCTCGTCCACACCGAAGTCGGCGTCACCACGCTGACCTTCAACCGCCCCGACAAAAAGAACTCCATCACCGCCGCGATGTACGCGGCGCTGGCCGACGCGCTGGAAGCCGCCGAGGCCGATCCGGCCGTGCGCTGCGTGCTGTTCCAGGGCAACGAGACCACCTTCAGCGCCGGCAACGACATCGGCGATTTCCTGAACAACCCGCCCGCTACGCAGGACTCGCCGGTGTTCCGTTTCCTGCGCGGCATCGCGCAGTTCAGCAAGCCCGCGCTCGCCGTGGTGTGTGGCCCGGCCGTGGGCATCGGCACCACGCTGCTGTTCCATTGCGACCTGGTCTACGCGGGCGACAACGCGGCGTTCTCCATGCCCTTCGTCAACCTCGGCCTGTGCCCCGAAGCGGCGTCGAGCCTGCTGGTGCCTCAGATGCTGGGTTACCACCGCGCGGCCGAGGCGCTGCTGCTGGGCGAGCCCTTCATGGCCGAGGCTGCGCTGGAGGTGGGCCTGGTCAACCGCGTGCTGCCGCCCATGGAGGCCGCGGGTTACGCGCAGGCTGTGGCCCGCAGGCTCGCGGCCAAGCCCATCAGCTCGCTGATCGAGACCAAGCGCCTGATGAAAAAAAGCCAGAGCCAGCTGGTGATGGCGCAGATGGCCGAAGAGGGCGTCAGCTTCGGCCGCATGCTCGGCGAGCCGGCCGCCAAAGAGGCCTTTGGTGCCTTCATGGAACGGCGCAAGCCGGACTTCTCGAAGGTCTGAGGCCCTAAGCGGGCGCTGATTCGACGATGCGCACCGCGAGCTGCCACAGCGCCAGCCGGTGCGCGGCGGCCAGCGCATCGACCGATGCGTCGGCCAGCGGGATGTGAACATCGGCCTGACCCAGCGCTGGCGCGGCGCCGTTCGGGCGGGAGTCGGTCAGCCACCAGCGCGCCTGCAGGCGCAGCGTCTGGCGCCCGGTGTCGGCCATCAGCGTGACGATCTCCGCCCGCAAGCGCCGGGCGGGGTTCACCCCGGGCGGCACGGGGGCTCGCCAGACCAGTCCCGGCCCGCGCAACACCGCCAGATCGGCCACCAGCAGGCGCGGAATGCTGTCGCGCAGCGGCTCCACCCAGCGGTGGCCGGTCAGCGGTTGCAGGCTGGCCGCGCCGCTGGCGACCACCAGGGTTTCGCGGTCCAGGGCTCCCGGCAACACCACCGTGCTGGCCACC
>JAURXS010000422.1 GCA_030654305.1 bacterium
CGGGCCGGTGGCAGGCGTAGCAGTCGGTCGGCGTGCCGGAGTAGCCCGAGGCGTGGCAGGAGACGCAGGTCGTCGTCGTGTGGGCGCCGGTCAGCGGGAAGCCCGAGACCGTGTGGTCGAAGTCCGCGCCCTCCCAGGACGCGTCGCTGTGGCACAGCCGGCAGTCGGTGCTGAAGCCGGCGGCGACGTGGCCGGGGTCGTCGGTACCCTCGTAGTCGGGCCGGTGGCAGGCGTAGCAGTCGGTCGGCGTGCCGGAGTAGCCCGAGGCGTGGCAGGAGACGCAGGTCGTCGTCGTGTGGGCGCCGGTCAGCGGGAAGCCCGAAGAGGCGTGGTCGAAGTCGGCGTCGTCCCACGAGACGTCGTTGTGGCACGCGCGGCAGTCGGTGCTGAAGCCGGCGGCGACGTGGCCGGGGTCGTCGGTCCCTTCGTAGTCGGGCCGGTGGCAGGCGTAGCAGTCGGTCGGCGTGCCTGCGTAGCCGGTGGCGTGGCAGGAGGCGCAGGCCGCCGCGGCGTGGGCGCCGGTCAAGGGGAAGGCCGGCGAATGGATGAAGGAGCCGGAACCCCAGCCGGACGCCGTCATCCCGTGGCAGCTGACGCAGTCCGTGCTGAAACCGTTCGCGGCATGGTCGGGGTCGCGCGTCGCCTCGTAGTCGGCGTCGTGGCAGCTGAGGCAATCGGCGGGGATCGTGGTGTGTTCCTCGCCGGGCGATCCCCGGTGGCAGTCGTCGCAGTCCACGACGGCGTGGGCGCCGAGCAGGGGGAAACCTGTCGCGGGGTGAGCGGCGCGGCTCGCGTCGCGGACGTCCCAGCCGGACGTGTCGTGGCAGTCGTCGCAGTGGGAGCCGAAGCGGCGGCGGTGGACGTCCAGGTGGCAGTCGGCGCAGGCCGAGGCAACCCGGCGGAACCGCAGGTCCTCGTGGCAGCCGGAGCAGACGGCCTGGGCGTGGCGGCCGGTCAGGACGTAGCCGGTCGTCGCGTGGTCGAACGACGGCGTCGGCCAGGGAACGACCCACGATGAGCCGTCGTGGCAGGTCTCGCAGCGCACGTCGAGATCACCGTGCGGGCTGAGGTCCGGGGTCTGGGCCGCGACCCGCACCGCGAAGAGTGCGAGGATCGACAACGGCAGCAGCCAGCGTCGCATCATGGCCGGTCTCCCTTGTTCCGGGTGTCGAGGAATCCCGTCGTGTGGCAGGCCTCGCAGCGCTTCTCCACGGGCCGGTACCTGACCGCGAGGTCGTCGCCCTCGCCCTCGCGGGGGTGGCAGGCCTGGCAGGCCACGTTCAGGTGGCCGCCCGCCAGCGGGAAGGTCGTGTCGCGATCGTGATCGAAGCGCACCGCCCGCCACCCGGCGACGGTGGCGTGGCAGCGTTCGCAATCGGTGACGGGCGGTGTCGTCGTCGTGGCGAACTGGCCGCGGTGCGGGTCCTTGTGGCAGGCGTCGCAGCGCTCCGGCGTGGGGCGGAACCGCAGGCTGTCCGTCGCGGAACGCGCACCCGGCGGGGCGTGGCAGGCCCGGCACGCGGTCGCCGCGTGCTTGCCCACGAGGGGGAAGCGGGTGCGGCCGTGATCGTAGGCCACGGCTCGCCACGACGAGGCGTCGTGGCAGAGCCGGCAACCGGTCTCGGCCTTGTCGGCGGTGCTCGTGCCGGCGTGGGGGTCGCGGTGGCAATCCGTGCAGGCCGCCGCCGGCCGCTGCAGGGGTGTCGGCGCGCCCTTGCGGGCCGGCGCGTGGCAGGCGCTGCAGGGCACCGCGAGGTGGGCGCCCTCGAGGTCGAAGTCCGTGGAGTCGTGGCGGGCGACCGTGAACGACGACGGGGCGAACCGGTCCACGGTGTGGCAGCGGCTGCAGGCGTCGAAGGTGCGGCCGTCGGCGGCCGCGGGATGGCGCTCACGGTGGCAGCCGTCGCAGCGGGCGTAGGCCAGGGAGTTGCGGGGGGCGTCCGCGCGGTGGCAGGCGTCGCATTTCAGGGCGGCGTGCCGGCCCCGCAGCGGGTAGCGCGTGCGGTCGTGATCGAAGGCGCCGCCGGCGACGCGCCGCCAGCTGGTGGCGTCGTGGCAGCGCGCGCAGTCGTTGCCGAGCGAACCCGCGTGGGGATCCTTGTGGCAGTCCGCGCAGCCGTCGTGCGCGACGGGGCGGTAGCGGTTCCAGGAATCGGCGACACCCTCGACGGTTTCGGTCGAGACCGGATGGCAGCGGTCGCAGGCCGCATCGCGGTGCTTCCCCTCGAGCTTGAAGTCGGCCTTGGCGTGGTCGAAGCCGGCGGCCGGCTTCCAGGCGTCCTTCCCGTGGCAGTCCGTGCAGGCCCGCTCGAACTGGCCCCGGTGCTCGTCGCGATGGCAGTCCAGGCAGGTCGTGCCCAGGCCGAGGTAGGTGCGGCCGGGGTTCTTGCCGCGGTCGCGGACCAGCGAGAGGTCCTGCAGCAGATCGGCCCGATGGCACTGGCGGCATTCCAGCTTGCGGTGGGCGCCTTCGAGGGGCCAGCCCGCCGTCGCGTGGTCGAAGGCCTTGGGGCCGGCCGGCCAGTGCACCAGGTCGAAATCGCGGCCCTGGTGTTCGACGTGGCAGGTCGCGCACTGTTCGTGGCCGGCGGCGGCGTGCAGGCCGCGCCCCGCGGCCACCCGCGTGGCGATCTCCTGGTGGCAGGCCAAACACTTCGGGCCGACCGTCTGGTCGCCCAGCTCGTGGCACGAGGTGCACTGGCGGACGCCTTCGAATTTTTCGTGGACCCGGCTCAGCTTGCCGGGCGACAGCTGGGCCGCGGCCAGGGTCGGCAGACCGACAATTAGGACAATATTGATCGCAATATGAGACACATGCCTCAAAACACCCACCGGTATCCCAGGGCCACGGTCACGCCCACGTGGATCACCATGATGATCAACATGAGGAATGCGAAGGGTTTGTGGATGACGTGCCAATAGTGGAACAACTCCCGGATGCGGTTGTGGAACAGGATCCGCCTACCGAGCAAGACCCGCGCCTTGGCGTCGCCCAGGACGGCCGGAGAGGCGCCGGCCGGCAAATGACCCCGCAACCGCATGCCCAGCAACATGTTGTTCAAAGGGAGGCGCCAGAGGCTACCCCCGGCGGTCGTGACGGTTTCCAGGTTAGTCATGATCCGCTGGTCCAGCCCGTGCTGCTCGCGCAGTCGCTGGTCGGTGTCCGCGAGCTGGGCCTGGATCTGCTCGAGGGTCATGGCCTCGCCCAGCACGTTGCGCGGCAGCTGGAGGTAGAGGTAGCGGCCGAAGACGCCGCTGAACGCCACGGCCATCATCGACCAGTAGCTCACCGCGACCAGTCCTTGGACCTTGAACGAGGTGTGCAGGGTCACCAGCAGCGGGCCCGAGACGCCCAGGAAGATGTGGGCGTCCAGCCAGCGGCCGATGTGCCCCAGGCCGGCGAGTCGATGCCAGCGCTTGCGCAGGGAATAGAGCAGGAGCAGCAGGATCTGCAGGCTGCCGACGATGCCCAGGCCGTGGCCCACCGTGCCGGCCGGGCGCAGGCTGCGGAAGTCCGGATGGTGCGGGCGCTGGTCCAGCGGCAGGCTGTAGTAGTCGATCCCGGCCACGAACAGCCAGGTGAGCGCGGCGGCGAGCAGCAGGTAGCTGATCCGCAGGACGATCCGGAATGCACGCGCGTGCGCGACGGCCATGTGGTCTCCCCCCGGGTAGAAATCCGAAGCGGCACGATTCTAGGCATTCCCGCTCCCGATTCAACAACGATGTTCTGGTGCTTGTGGTTGTCCCGGAGCGGTGGAGGTGATAGTTTTCCCCACATGTCCGGCGCCCCCGCGGAGCGATCCCGGGGCCACCTTTTTTCGCGTGTGATGACGGAGGTGTCCATGGACGTCAGCGGCAAGGCCAAGAGCCTCCCCGAGAACGCCTACCGCAAGCTCAGGCCCGGCGAGGAATTCATTCCCGTCGTGCCGGCCGGTCGGATCGTGCCCGAACTGACCCCCTACTCCCTGACCTGGGGTCTGGTGTTCGCGGTGATCTTCTCGGCGGCGGCCGCCTACCTGGGCCTGAAGATCGGCCAGGTGTTCGAAGCGGCCATCCCCATCACCATCCTGGCGATCGGCCTGAGCGCGAAGCGCAAGGACGCCCTGCAGCAGAACGTGATGATCCAGTCCATCGGCTCCGCCTCGGGCGTGGTCGTGGCCGGCGCCATCTTCACGCTGCCCGGCATCTACATCCTGAACCTGTCGGACAAGACGAACTTCATGCAGATGTGCCTGGCCTCCCTGCTGGGCGGCTTCCTGGGCATCCTGTTCCTGATCCCGTTCCGCCGCTTCTTCGTCAAGGAGATGCACGGCGAGTTCCCGTTCCCCGAGGCCACCGCCAGCACCGAGGTGCTGATGGCGGGCGAGGCGGGCGGCGGCCAGGCCGGCGTGCTGGTCAAGAGCGGCCTGCTGGCCGGCGGCTTCCAGCTGTTCTCGCAGACGTGCGGCCTGTGGCGCGAGACCTTCGGCACGCCCGCGTTCGCGTGGGGCGAGTCGCTCTCCAGGAAGGTCCGCCTGGAGTTCCACATGATGACCGAGGCCGCGATCATCGGCCTGGGCTACATCATCGGCCTGCGCTACGCCCTGATCATCGCCTGCGGCTCGTTCCTGTCGTGGTGGGTCATGACCCCGATGATCGGCATCCTGGGCAAGGGCGTCACGGTCGCCGGCACGCTGTACCGCCTGGAGGCCCTCGACGGCCTGGACACGCTCATGATCTTCCGCAACTTCGTGCGGCCGGTGGGCATCGGCGCGATCGCGATGAGCGGCCTGATCGGCGTGTGGAAGAGCCGCAGCATCATCCTGGGCGCCTTCAAGCTGGCGGCCGGCGGCGCGGCGGCCAAGTCCGCGACCGGCGGCGCCGTCGAGCGCACGCAGCGCGACCTGCCGATGAACATCGTGACCTCGGGCCTGATCATGACCCTGCTGGCGGTGTTCTGCTTCTTCTGGTTCATGGTGCCCGGCGTGGGCATGGGCCAGGCCCTGGCCGGCCTGGCGGTCGTGGCCGGCATCTCGTTCCTGTTCACGACGGTCGCCGCGCGCGCCATCGCCATCGTGGGCACCAACCCGGTGTCCGGCATGACCCTGATGACCCTGATCATCAGCTCGGTGGTCCTGAAGGCCGTGGGCCTGCAGGGCCAGGAGGGCATCGTGGCGGCGCTGCTGATCGGCGGCGTGGTCTGCACGGCGCTCTCGATGAGCGGCGGCTTCGTCAGCGACCTGAAGATCGGCTACTGGCTGGGCACGACGCCCTCCACCCAGGAGAAGTGGAAGTTCCTGGGCACGGTCGTGGCGGCCGTCTCGGTGACCGCGGTGATCATGATCCTGAACACCAGCTACGGCTTCTCCGGCGAGGGCGCCCTGCCCGCGCCCCAGGCCAACGCGATGGTGGCCGTGATCGAGCCCCTGATGACCGGCCAGCCCGCCCCGTGGCTGCTGTACATGGCCGGCATCTTCATGGCGCTGATCCTGCAGTGGACGGGCCTGCCGGCCCTCGCCTTCGCCCTGGGCATGTACCTGCCCCTGGAGGTCAACACGCCGGTGCTGGCCGGCGGCCTGATCGCCTACTGGGTCGGCAAGGGCGGCAGCGAGGCGGCGCAGACCGCGCGCAAGGACCGCGGCACGCTCATCGCGAGCGGGTTCGTGGCCGGCGGCGCCATCATGGGCGTCATCGCCTCGATCATCAAGTTCACGGGGATCCAGACGACCGGCGACGCCGAGTGGAGCGTGGATCGTGTCCTGGGCACGGACGCGTGGCTCGAGAACCCCGCCTCGGCCGTGCTGACGCTGGTGATGTTCTGCGGTTTGGGCTATTACCTGTACCGCAGCTCGCGGTCGGCCGCCAAGGACTGACCGGGGCCGATCCTGGCCGAACGGTGACGGGGCGGCCGCGAGGCCGCCCCCTTCCATCAGGGAGACGGCGATGAAGGCAACGACGAATCCGCGATCCTGTCTGGCGGCGGCGGTCCTGCTGGCCCTGTCGGGCCTGCTGGCCGGCTGCGGCGGCAAGGGGCCGCAGACGCTGGCGACTCTCACCTTCGACGGCCCGGCGGGCCTGCTCGAACTGGACCCCGACGCGGTCCTCGAGGACGGCCCCGACGGCGGCGTGCTGCGGATCGACACCCAGCAGCCGCGCCTGCTGGTCAACCTCTGCGAGACGGAGGGACCGCGCGGCGACGTCGAGACGATCGCCGTCGACGCCCGCCTGCGCGGCGAACTGCTCAAGAACGACATCTTCCTGGATCTCTGGGTCTTCCCCCGCGACGGCGAACCGCGCCTGGTGCGCACCGGCCTGCCCGCCATCAGCCGGACCATCCCCTGGACCGACGTCGCGGTGCGGGTGCCGCTGAAGGCCGCAGAGCGGCCCGGGAAACTGCGCGTCTCGATCTACACCGACGGTCCCGGCCGCTTCTGGGTGGACGACGTCGTCGTCCGCGCCGGCCGCGCGGCGGACCTCGCCGGCGGCCGCTGAGGTGAACCGCGTCTGGATCACCCGCCGCGGCGGTCCCGGCACGCTGGCCCTGCGGGTGGAGCCCGACCCCGTGCCGCGACCCGGCGAGGTGCGCCTGCGCGTCGACGCCGCCGGCGTCAACTTCGCGGACGTGATGATCCGCATCGGCCTGTACCCCGGCGCGCCGCGCCTGCCCATGGTCCCCGGCTACGAGGTCGCGGGCGTCGTCGACGCGCTGGGCGAGGGGGCGCCGGCGGACCTCGCCGGACGTCGCGCCCTGGCCTTCTGCAACTTCGGCGGCTACGCCGACGTCGTCTGCGTGCCGGCCGGCGCCGTCTTCCCCCTGCCCGACACCGTGAGCACGGCCGAGGCCGCCGCGTTGCCGGTGAACTTCCTGACCGCCTGGCAGATGCTCGAGGTCATGGCCCCGGCGGGTCCCGGCGGCACGGTGCTGGTGCACGGCGCCGCCGGCGGGGTGGGCACGGCGGCGACGCAGCTGGCGCGGCGCCGCGGCGCCCGCGTGCTGGGCAGCGCGTCGCCGTCGAAGCACGGCTGGCTGCGGGAGCGCGGCGTGGATTTTTGCCTGGACTCGCGCCGGCGCGGCTTCGCCGCGGAGGTGCGCGACGCGACGGGCGGGCGTGGCGTCGATGTGGTGCTCGAACCGCGCCACGGCCGCTGGATCCGCGAGAGCTACGCGTGCCTGGCGCCCACCGGCCGCCTGGTGCTGTTCGGCTTCGCCGACGCGGCGACGCTCGGCGGCTCGCGCTTGGCGCCGCTGCGCACGCTGGCCGGCGTGCCGTGGCTGCTGATGAACCCGCTGCGTCTGGTGAACGACAACCGGGGCGTCATGGGCGTGAACCTGGGCCGCCTGTGGGACGACCAGGCCCGCGTCGCCGGTTGGATGCGGCAGATCCTCGCGCTGGCGGCGGCGGGCGAGGTGCGGCCGGTGCTCGACCGCGCCTACCGTTTCCGCGACGCCGACCGCGCCCATCTCGCGCTGCAGCAGCGGCGCAACCGAGGCAAGATCCTGCTGGTCAGCGATGCCGCCGCCGAACGCGGCGACCTCGGCTGTCCGGTGGGCGACCAGGAGGGACCCCGATCATGAGACTTCCGTCGCGAACGATCCTGACCGCCGCCGTCCTCGCGGCCTTCGCCGTCCTCGCTGGCGGCGCCGTCGCGGCGACCCCGGCGCAGCGGGCCGCCGCTGTCGCGGCGACGCTCGCCCAGGCCAAGGAGCTCGGCGCCGACAAGCGCTGTCCCGACGACTACCGCGCCGCCGAGGCCGCGAACGATGCGGCGGTCGGTTGCGTCGCCGGCGGCGGCGACTGCGACGGCACCCTGGCCGCCGCCGAACTGGCGGCGGCGCGCGCGCTCGGACGCATCCGCTTCATCGAGGACCTGCGGTCGGCGCGGTACGATTGGCAGGAGGCGGCCGTGCGCTACGACCGTCTCGTCGGGCGCGTCGCCACCATCGCGGGCCTGGCGATCGACCCGGCGCTGGTGGGCGAGGCGGCGGGCCGTCGCGTGCTCGCGGACCTCGATCGGGAGATGACGGCGCTGCGCGTCCGCGCGGATTCGCTGGAGGCGGTCAACCGCGGTTACGGGGCCTGGGTCGAGGGGGGCCGCGCCGCCCAGGACTCGACCATCGCCGAGCTGAGGCGCGAGCTGACCGCGTCGCGTCACGCCCTCTGGGAGTCGCAGCTGCGGGCGGGCGTGGCCGAGGCCGACCTCTCCGCCGTCGCCTCGCGGGAGACCCTCGTGCAGGACCGGGAAGCGGAGGCGCGCAGCCTCGGGCAGCTGTTCACGCCGCAGGAGGGGCTGGTCTGGCTGACGCCCGACGGCGACGTGCGGGTGCGCCTGACGGGCCTGAAGTTCGCCTCGGGCAACGCCTGGTTGAACCCGAAGTACGACCCGCTGCTGGACAAGGCCGCCGAGGCGATCCGCCGCTTCCCCGATCTGGCCCCCGTCGTGGAGGGCCACACCGACGACACCGGCCCCCGCGCCGCCAACCAGAAGCTCTCGCTCGCCCGCGCGCAGGCCGTGGCGGCGGCGCTGGCCAAGCGGCTGGATGTTCCGGCGGCGTCCTTGTCGGCGCTGGGCATGGGGCCGGATCAGCCGGTCGCCCCGAACGCGACCGAGGAGGGCAAGACGCTCAACCGTCGCATCGAACTGGTGCTGAAGGCGGCGCGCGACGGGAGCTGAGCCGGCTCAGCGCCGGCCGGCCGGCTGCGGCGCCGCCGTCGCCGGCGAACCGGGCAGAGGATTCTCCTTGAGGATGGCAGACACGGCCCGGAAGTCCTCGGTCCGCGCCACCCGGAGGATCTCGAACATCACCATCTCGGCGGTCATCACCTGGGCGCCGATGTCGCGCAGGTAGGCCAGCCCGAGGTTGCGGCTGCTGACCTGGCGCGACGAGACGGCGTCGGCCGTCACCGCCACCTGGTAGCCCGCCTCGAGCAGGTCCCGCGCCGTCTGGTAGACGCACACGTGGGCCTCGATCCCGCACAGCACGATCTGGTCGCGGTGCAGGCTCTTGAGCCGGCTGTTGAAGTTGTGGTCGGCGGCGCACGAGAAGCTGATCTTCTCGATGGGCTCGTAGCGGCGCGGCAGCGAGGCCAGCTCATCGACGGTGCCGCCCAGGCCTTGCGGGTAGTGCTCCGTCACCAGGACCGGGACGTCCAGCCCGTCGCAGAAGCGGATCAGGCGCGAGCAGTTGGCCAGCACCGTCGGCATCTCGTGGATCAACGGTCGGAACGACTCCTGGACGTCGACGACGACCAGGGCGGTGCGGTTCTTCTCCAGGCGCTGCGGCGGCTTGGCCATCGGGTGTCCTTTCGCGACGCCGGTGCGGGGGACTCACTCGCCGCGAGGCGGCGGCGCGTAGTCGGCGCAGGGGTCCACGACCTCGGCGTAGGGGCTGTTCCAGCTCGTGTCGAACCAGCGCGCCATGTCCCCGGCGACCGGGCCGCCGGCGATGAAGAAGCTCAGGTTGCGCGACTCGTGGAAGTAGTCGCGCCCCCAGTTGGCGGTGCCCAGCCAGGCCTCGTCGTCGTCCTTGACCAGGTACTTCGGGTGTTCCACCCGCGCGAACGGGATGGCGCCCCCGGACCACGGCGGGATGTTCGTGAAGCGCACCTCGACGTTGTCCAGGACGGCCAAACTCTTGATGTGCGGCAGCGCGGCGGCGCGCTTGGCCCAGTTCGAGAGGATGACCTTCACCTGCACGCCGCGCGCCGCGGCGCGGCGCAGGGCGGCGTCCAGGGTCGCGTAGTAGGTCCCGTCGCGCTCGGTGACGCCGTAGCTCAGCAGGTGCAGGCGCACCTCGCGCGCGGCGCGGTCGATCAGGTCGACCAGCAGCGGCTCGTCGTGCGGCACCCCCGGCGGCAGCGCCTGCGGCGGGCTGGCCGCGAAGCGGACGGTCGAGACCGCGCCGCCGTCCGCCGCCAAAGCCCAGGGGCCGGCCGCCGTGACGCCCGTCGGCGGCGTCCCGCCGCCGGCCAGGGCCCAGTCGTGAGCGAAGACGGCCCCGACGGCCGCCGCGACCGCAGCTGATTCGAAGCGGGCCCCCAGCTCGTGGATGTGTTCGAGGGCGCGGTAGTCCCAGTTCTGGCTGCCGACGAAGCAGGCTCGGTCGTCCACGACGAAGAACTTCGCGTGCTGCACGCCGCCCCACAGGCGGCGCGCGTCGAGCAGGCGCACCTCGGCCCCCGGCAGCCCGCCGATGGCGTCGATCCACTCGGGGTAGGTCTTGTGGAAGCCCAGGTCGGCGAGCAGGCGCACGCGCACGCCGCGCGCGGCCGCCGCGGACACCGCCGCCAGGACGACGTCCAACGCGTCGTCCCGCGTGGGGTCGGCGCTGATGTAGAAGACCTCGATGTCCAGGGTGCTGCGCGCCGAGGCGATCATCTCCGGCCAGACGTCGCGGGCCTCGGGCAGGTCCGGCTGGTCCAGGACCGTTTCGACGGGCACGCTCTCGACCAGCTGCATGGTCCCCTGCGCCGACGCCCGGGCGACCGGCAGGAGCAGGGCGATCAGCGGGAACAGGGCGAGCAGCAGCGTCGCGGCGAGGGGCGTTCTCACGATAAGCTCCATCCTGGCTGGGGCGTCTCCAAACTAGCACGATCCCGCGTGCCCCGCGAGGGGGAGATCGCCCTTCAGGAACCGGCCGTCCCGCCGCCGGCGCCAGCAAGAACCGCACCCGCGCACGCCGGGTTCGCCGCGGCCGGCCCCGCCCGTTCACGGATTTCACATTTGACGCGAGTCTCGAGTTGGATTAACCATGCGGCGTCGCCCCGCCTCAGGCGCGACGGCTCTGGACAAGGAGGGAGAACATGAGCCTCGAAATCCGTTACCTGAAGTCCCGCCCGGTCTGCAAGGTGACGTTCCGCCTGCCCGCCGAGGCCGCACCCGACGCCGAGTCCGTGCACCTGGTCGGCGAGTTCAACGACTGGAGCACCACGAACTGCCCGATGACGCGCCTGAAGGACGGCGCCTTCAAGGTCGCCCTGGACCTGGACACCGGCCGTTCGTACCGCTTCCGTTACCTCATCGACGGCAAGACCTGGGAGAACGACTGGGAGGCCCACCGCTACGAGCCGGCCCTGGCCGGCGACGTCGAGAACTCGGTCGTCGAGGTCTGACCGCCCCCGCGGCGGGTGCCCGCAGGCACGAAGCCCCCGTCCCGGAAGGGACGGGGGCTTCGTCGTTCAACCGCGGGTGCGGGTCAGCGCAGGGACGCCAGGACGGACTCGTAGTCCGGCTCCTCGGTGGTCTCGGGGCAGAGCTGGCTGTGGACGACCTTGCCGGCGGCGTCGATCACCAGGACCGAGCGGGCCAGCAGGCCGGCCAGGGGGCCGTCGGCGATGCGCACGCCGTAGGCGCGGCCGAACCCGCCGTGCCGGAAGTCGGACGCCGGGACGACGGCGTCGAGCCCCTCGGCCCCGCAGAAGCGCTTGTGGGCGAACGGCAGGTCCATCGAGGCGCACAGCACCACGGTGTCGGCGAGCTTGCCGGCTTCGACGTTGAAGCGGCGGACGCTGGCGGCGCAGACGTCGGTGTCGATGCTCGGGAAGACGTTCAGGACGATGCGCTTGCCGCGCAGGTCGTCGAGGGTGACCTCCGAGAGGTCGGTCTTGGTGAGCGTGAAGGACGGGGCGTTCGCGCCGACGGCGGGCAGCGCGCCGACGGTGTGGAAGGGGTTGCCCTTCAGCTTGAACTCGGCCATGGCGGTTTCCTCCAAGTGGATGTTCGCGTTCATTCCGCCCCCCAATCTAGCGGCGGGCGGGCGGATCGCCACCCGGGAGGCCTGCAAGGGGCATCAATAACGGGGCGGGCCCCCTGGGACCCGCCCCCGCGTGTCGCCGTCCGCCCGGTCAGGACCCGGTGGCCGCCCCGAGCATGCGCTGCAACTCCGCCATGCGCGCCTCGTGGTCCCGCGCGAAGCGGATCACGCCCTCGGCCAGGCTCGCCGTGTCGATCCTGGCGTCCTCGCAGACGTCGTCCAGCGCGCCGCCCACGCGCCAAGCGTCGTCCCAGTCGCTGCACATGGCGTAGCGGCGGGCGAGCGGGTTGAAGTCCCAGTCGTGCATCAGGCGCCGGGCCCGGTTGGTCACGAAGGTGCTGTTCATCCGGTCGGCCCCGGTGATCGTCCGCTCGCGGTAGGCCGCGTCCTGCAGGGCGAACAGCTGCGGGCTCGGCACGGCCACGAGCTTGATGTTCACGCCGGCCTTGTCGATCTCGGGCAGGGCGTTGATGAGGTTGTGGGTCGACATCGTGCCCTGCACGAAGAAGCAGCCCTGCCGGGGCAGGCCGGCCTTGTAGTCGCGCAGGACGTAGGCGCCGCGCGCCGCCTCGACGTGCGAGGCGAGCCCCAGCGCCCGGCGGTCGAAGACCTCGATGGCGGGCCGGGTGAGGTGCAGCGCGACGATCGGGGCGTCGGTCCGCAGGGCCGCCGCCAGCAGCACCGGCACCTCGTTGTACTCGTAGGGGTGCAGGTCGATGACGCAGCCGTCGGGGAAGAGCTGCGTCACGCCGGGGGAGTAGACGCCGAAGTGGGTCCGCGAGTCCTCGGCCGTTTCGGGGCCGCTGTGGCCGGCGATCCAGATCGTCT
This sequence comes from bacterium, assembly GCA_030654305.1. Taxonomy (NCBI): domain Bacteria; species bacterium. The sequence goes on from JAURXS010000422.1 coordinate 12,560, forward strand.
TGCCGATCTTCAGCTCGCAGTCGGCCGCGAGCTGGCTGTACAGGCGCATGGCCCCGTACTTCAGGTAGCTGAAGGCGCCGTAGGTGGAGCAGGCGGTGTAGAAGCCGTTGAACTCCTCCTCGGGCCGGTCGCTGAAGTTGACGCTGGCGGCGCCCACGCAGAGGCTCGAGTTCTGGAACTCGGTGATCTCCTGCGGCAGGACCACGCCCTCGGGGGCCGAAGTCCGCTCGTACCAGCCGTAGTTCTCCTTGTCGTCGTACTTCTCGCCGAAGCCCGCGATGTTGGTCGAGCCGGCGAGGTCCGCCGAGCAGACCAGGAACAGGGGCCGGCCGTACTTCTCGCGGCAGGTGGCGTTGATCCAGCTGCCCCAGCGCGACAGCGCGGCGCGGTTGGGCTGCTTGTCGCCGGGCTTGGCCCACATGCCCTCGGGGTACTTCGTGTGGTCGAAGAGGATCGGGTCCCGCAGCGGGTTCTTCGCCACGGGGATCCGGAAGCTCTTGAGCTCCGCGGGCACGCTGTCGCCCAGCTCCACCAGACGGTCGGCGAGGTAGGCCACGGCGGCGTCGTCGTGGCGCAGCGCGTCGAGGGCGACGTTCAGGTTCGCCGCGAACTGCTCGCGCAGGGCGGCCTTGTCCTTGGGCGCCGGCTGGCCCTGGCCGGCCCAGGTCGCGCCGTACTTCTGCGTGAAATCGGCGCGGCACTGCCAGAACAGGTCGCTGTTGAGGGCGTGCGGCGAACCGTGGCTCTTGTTGTCGAACTTGTGGTAGCCGCGGCCCTTGCGGGTCCGGCCCCAGGCCAGGCCCGGCCGCTGCCGCGGGTTGTCGCCCTCGACCATCTCCAGGATGGCGCGCGTGACGTCGGTCCAGTCGCTGCCGTCGGGCGCCTCGTGGGTGTGCCAGCCGTAGGGGGCGAACCAGTCCTGCGGCGAACCGTGGACCACCGACGAGATCTTCTGGTCGTCGATGCCGTAGTCGTTCCAGTCCACCAGCAGGAACATGTTGTCGAGGCCCAGGCCGTAGCCGGTGTTCTTCATCTCGTGCCAGCAGCCGGCGGTCAGGCCGCCCTCGCCCTCGATGCCGAAGACCTTGACCCCGTCGGCGCCGGCGCGCTTGAGCGCCAGGGCCTCGCCGCACATCACCGGGCCGCCGTGGCCGCTCGGGCCGGTGTTGAACTTCACGAACAGGTTGTTGCCGGACATCTCGACGTGGCCGGGCAGGCCGCCGCGGTTGCGGAACTCCAGCAGGTTCTCCCAGGTGAGCTGGCGGGCCGGCGCGCCGGGCACCAGGTACTTCGGGTCGCCGGTGCGGCGGTGCATCTCGCGCAGGGCCTCGTTGAAGACCGCCAGCGTGCCGTAGACCAGCGGCGCGGTGTGGCCGGCCACCAGGATGAACCGGTCGCCGAAACGCTTGCCGGGGTTGCGGATGTCCCAGCGCATGGCGCCGCCGAGCAGCAGGCTGACGAACATGTGGACCTTCGACCGGCTGCCCCCCGGATGGCCGCTCTGGCGGTAGTTCAGCATGAGGTCGATCTGCTGATCGATGACGTCCTTGATCAGCTCCCAGTGCTGGAAGTTCGGCTGCTGGGACTGGAAGAGATGGTCGACCTTGGACACGCTGGTCTCCTCTCGGGGCTGGTCCGGCCGCGGCGCGCGCGGGCGCCGCGGGAATGGCGGGGGTCTGTTGGAAATTTGTCAGTCGTCCGGGGCCTCCGCAAGGGAATTCGGACCCCGGGAGGGGCCGTTCAGGCGCAGGGGTGGCCCAGGTGGAAGGTCTGCAGGACGGCGGCCGCGGCGCGCGCGTCGTCCACGGCCCGGTGCAGCTCGAAGCGGCCCCCGATCCCCATCTTCTCGAGGATCGATTCGAGGGTCTGGCCGCTGGTGCCGTGGTGGTTCGCGGCCAGCCAGACGGTCGCCACGGCCCGGATGTCGAAGGCGCCGCCCGCGATGTGGGTGCGGTAGTCCAGGCCGCAGGCGTCGCACTCCCGGCGCAGCAGCGGGATGTCGTAGTAGACGCCGAAGGCGGCGATCATCGAGCGGTTGCGCGGGCCGTACCAGTCCAGGAAACGCCGGCCGACGACCGCGAAGTCCGGGCGGTCGGCGACCATCTCCGGCGTGATCGAGGTCAGCCGCGTGATGAAGGGGGTGACCGGGTAGTCCCGCGGCCGGACCAGCTCGCTGAAGACGTCGAGCACCTCGAGGCTGCGGCGGTCGAGGCGGACGGCGCCGATCTCGATGATGTTGCTGCGCTCGACGGTGTTGTCGCCCTCGTCGGACTCGGGGCAGGTGGCCTCGAGGTCGATCACGACGATGTCGGCGGAATAGCGCAAGGTTCCCCCCGGGTTCCGGTGAGCGGCGGCCGCCACCGTAGCACGGCCGCGCCCGGCGCGCCAAGTCCGCGATTGACGGCGGGTGGCGAGCGATTACTGTAGACCGCATGCGGACCTACCTGCGCGTGCTGCGACTCGTGCGCCCGTACCTGCCCCAGGTCCTGGTGTCGATGACCTTCATGGCCGTCTTCTCGTTGCTGAGCGGCCTGAGCGTCGTCATGCTCGCCCCCTTCCTCGACGCCCTCTTCGCCCCGGAGAACGCCACCTTCGTGGCCGCGACGCCCGCGGCGCCGGCGGTCGCGCCGGCCGACTCCCTCGCCGCCGCGGCCGCCGAGGTCGGCGGGCGGGTGCGGCAGCTGCAGGAGTCCTTCTCCATGAGCGGGCTGCGCGATAGCCTGCAGGGCACGCTGAACGGCTGGCTGCTGCACGGCTCCAAGGCCGAGTCCCTGTGGCGCATCGTGGTGGTGTTCTTCTGCCTGATGCTGCTGAAGAACGTCGCCGGCTACCTGCAGGCCGTGTTCACCGACTACGTCCAGCTCAGCCTGATCCGCGACCTGCGCAACCGCCTCTACGAGCGCTTCACCGAGCTGCCGCTGGCCTTCTACCACCGGCACCGCGCCGGCGAGCTGATCAGCCGCGCCACCAACGACGTCCTGGTCGTCAACCGCAGCGTCAACGTCAGCTTCACCAACACGGCGCGCGACCCGCTGCTGGTCGTGGTGTACCTGGGCCTGGCCGTGCTGCTGAGCTGGAAGCTGACCCTGGTGGCCCTGATCCTGCTGCCGCTGAGCCTCGCGATCATCGTGCGCATCGGCAAGACGCTGCGGCGGTACAGCCGGCGCCAGCAGGAGAAGATGGCCGTGCTGACCTCGCGCCTGCAGGAGACCATCGCGGGCATCCGGGTCGTCAAGGCCTTCACCAACGAGCCGGCCGAGAACGCCCGCTTCCGGGCCGAGTCGCAGATGCTGTTCCGCGACCTGTTCAAGATCGCCCGCGCGCAGCAGATCTCCTCGCCGCTGACCGAGCAGCTCTCGGTCCTGGTCGGCCTGTTCATCCTCTGGTACGGCGGCCGGCAGGTCCTGGCCGGCGGCGAGCTGCCGCCGCAGCTGTTCATGCTCTTCCTGTTCTGCATCTTCTCGCTGGGCAAGCCGATCAAGGCGCTCAGCCAGGTCAACAACGCCGTCCAGGAGGGGATCGCCGCCGCCGAGCGCGTGTTCGCGATCCTGGACGAGCCGCAGACGGTGATCGAGAAGCCGGACGCGGCGGTGCTGGACGCGGTGCGGGGCGAGGTGGAGCTGCGCGGGGTGCGCTTCCGCTACGACACCGGCGAGGAGGTCCTGCGCGGCGTGGACCTGCACGTGCGGCCGGGGGAGGTGGTGGCCCTGGTCGGCCCCAGCGGGGCGGGCAAGTCGACGCTGATCGACCTGATCCCGCGGTTCTACGAGCCCACCGAGGGCGCCGTGCTGGTCGACGGCCACGACGTGCGCGACGTGACGCTGGCCTCGCTGCGCGGCGCCATGGGCCTGGTGACGCAGGAAGTCATCCTGTTCAACGACACCGTGCGCAACAACATCGCCTACGGCATGGCCTCGGCGCGCCAGGAGGAGGTCGAGGCGGCGGCCCGCGCGGCCAACGCCCTGGACTTCATCCGGCAGCTGCCGCGCGGCTTCGACACCGTCATCGGCGACCGGGGGCTGAAGCTCTCCGGCGGCCAGCGCCAGCGGCTGTCGATCGCCCGCGCCATCCTGAAGAACCCGCCGATCCTGATCCTGGACGAGGCGACCAGCGCCCTGGACACCGAGAGCGAGCTGCTGGTCCAGCAGGCCATCGACCGCCTGGTCCGCAACCGCACGACCATCGTCATCGCCCACCGCCTCAGCACCATCCAGAACGCCGACCGCATCTGCGTGCTCCAGGCCGGCCGCATCGTCCAGACGGGCTCCCACGTGGAGCTCCTGGCCCGCGGCGGCCCCTACCGCCAGCTGTACGACCTCCAGTTCCGGGCCTGAGTACCGGTTCGCGTGCAACCTCGGGCCCCGCGGCTGCGTACCTGTGCCACCGACCCCAAGCCGCACCAGGAGGTTGAGCCATGACCAGGATGCCACGACCCGCCGCGTTGCTGCCCGCCCTGCTGCCCGCTCTGCTGTTCACCGTCGCCGCCGCGCTGCCCGCGGCGGCCCGCGACCGCGAGCGCGTCGTCACCGTCATCGACGAGGACGGCGAAACCTACGTCTGCCGCTTCGAGGATGGCGAGGGCCTGCGCATCTTCGACAAGTCCTCGGGCGAAGAGGTCTTCGCCTTCGACGTCGCCGAGTTCGAGGCGACGCTCGGCGGCGCGATGAAGGAGGTGCAGGCGGTGATGGCCGACCTGGACCTGGACATCCGGGCGACGTCCGGCGGCGACCGCGTCGTCTTCGCCTGCGACGGCGAGACGGTCGAGCTCGACCTCGAGGCCGCCATGGAGGGGGTCTTCACGACCCTGGCCGCGCTCGACGACATCGACATCGACGTCGACGAGATCGTCCGCGAGGCCCGCGACGTGCGCGTGCACCGCCACGGGGGCGACGGCAGCGATGCCGACCTGGAGTCCCTGCAGGACGAGCTCGACCAGCTGGGCCGCGAGATCAGGGAGCTGAAGCAGGAGCTGCGCCAGGAGCGGGACAGCTCCCGTTAGGCGGGACCGTCGCGGCCGTCCAGCGGCAGCGACAGCCAGTCCAGCGGGCCGTCGACCCTCCAGTCGGCGGCCCGCAGCTCTTCCTGGCTGCCGAAGCCGTAGAGGCAGCCGACCGTCCGCGCCCCGGCGGCGCGCCCCGCGTCGAGGTCGCTGGCGCGGTCCCCCACCACGACCGTGCGCGACGGGTCGGCGGCCAGCACGCGCACCATGCCGGTTTTGTCCGTCGCCAGGCCCCGCGCCTCGGCCTCCCCGATGCAGAGCGAACGCGCGAAGAAGCGGTCCAGGCCGTGGGCGGCGACGATCCCGCGGAAGTAGGGCGCGTCGGCGTTGGAGAACAGCAGCAGTTCGTGGCCGCGGTCCCGCAGCCCGGCCAGGGCGGTCTCGACGCCGTCGTAGAGGGCGGTGCCGCCCGCCCGGATCGCGGCGATCTCCTCTTCCGAGGTGAAGCGCGCGTAGGCCGCCGCGAACTCGGCGCGCCGCGGGCCGGGCACCGTCTGCGGCGGGAAGGCCCGGGCGAAGTACTCCCGGCCGGGCAGGCCCATGCAGTCCTCGATCAGGGCGAAGTCGGGCGCGGCCGGCGGCAGGCCGCAGTGGGCGTAGGCGCGCCCGAGCGCCGCGGCCACGGCGCCGACCACGGCGCGTCGGCTGTCCAGCAGGGTCCCGTCCATGTCGAACAGGAAGGCGTAGGGGACCGGCACTCAGCCACGCTCCCTCAGCAGCCGGGCCACCTCGCCCGGTTCGGCGTGACGTCCGGTCGCCCGCTTGGAGTAGATCAGGTCGCCGTCGGCGACGACCTCGAAGACGCCGCCGCTGGAGGGGATCAGCTCGGCCGCGATCCCGAATTCCCGCAGCAGTTCCGCCGCCAGACCGGCGGCGATGGGGTCGTAGCTTCAGGACCGGCAGTACTCGATGCTCAGCTTCTTCACGGTCGGCCTCCGGCTCAGAATTCGATCAGCAGCTTGGGCCACTGGGCGAGCTTCGCGGTGAACGTGTCGGGCTTGAAGTCGTCGATGTGCACGAGCGTCTCTTGGCCGCCGGCGAGGATGTCCTCGAGGATGTGCTTCTGGATGCCGTTGCTGCGGTCCTCGAGCAGGTTGCGCGTGATGTGCCAGGTTTCGAAGATGCGCCGGCCTACGACGCTGCGCAGGGTCAGCCCGTTGACGATCACGCGGTCGAGGTCCTGGATGTGGAAGTTGCCCTGCTTCAGGCCGAACAGCACGACCTCGCCGCCGCGGCGCGTCGACTGGATCGCGTTGTTGACGCTGCTGTTGAAGCCGGCCATCTCCAGCGAGACGTCCGCGCCGATGCCGCGCGAGGCGTCGCGCACGGCCCGCACGACGTCCTTGTCGGCGGCCCAGCCGTGGGCGGCCGCCTTCGCCGCGTCGAACCCGATCACCTCGTCGGCGCCCAGCGCCAGGGCGAGCTCGCGGTTCTTGGCGACCGGCTCGACGCCGATGACGCGCGTGGCCCCCAGCGCCTTGGCGATCATGATCACGAACAGGCCGATCGTGCCGCAACCGAACACGGCGACCGTCTTGCCGCGCAGGTCGGCCGCGGTGCAGGCGTGCACGGCGTTGCCGAAGGGCTCCTGCACGGCGGCCACCTTCAGCTTGATCTTGCGGCGGTCGGTGGGCCACAGCACGCCGGCGGGCAGCTTGATGTACTCGGCGAAGCAGCCGTCGCGGCTGATGCCGATGATCTGGTCGCGGGCGCAGATGTGGGTCTGGCCGATCTGGCACTGGTAGCAGGTGCCGCAGATGATGTGCGACTCGGTCGAGACGAGGTCCTTGGGGCGGTAGCCGTGGCGCGCCTGCACCCGCGAGCCCGTCTCGACGATCTCGCCGATCATCTCGTGGCCGATGATGCGGGTGGTCGCGTTCTCGCGCTTGAGGCTCTCGAAGATGTGGCCCTTGAAGGCCGTGCGGTGCCAGATGCCGCGGTCGCTGCCGCAGAAGCCGGCGTAGATGATCTTGACGATCACGCGGTCGCCGTCGGACGGGTCCAGCGACTCGTCGATCCCGGGGCGGGGCATCTCCTGCTTGATGAAGCCGCGGGTGGTGTCCCACGGCATGGTGGCCTTGTCGTAGACCAGGGCCTGCATCGTCTTCGTCATGGGGGGACCTCCTTGGCGCCCGGAGAGGCGGCGGCCGGCGCGACCGTCGCCGCCCGGTCCCCAAGGTATGCTCCTTCCGCCGCGCGATCAACCGCGGCGGCGGCTTTCAGTTGACGGTCTCGTAATAGTCGTCCCCGTAGCCCCAGTCGCCCTCGTCGTGGCGGCCGCGGGCGCCGTGCTCCTCCTCCTCGAGCAGGTCGTCGAGGGAGACCAGGTCGGTGGACGCCTCGAGGATCTCGTCCTCGCGCTCCAGCAGCCCGGCGAAGCCGACGGCCGGGACGTCGCGGCGCAGGTCGTCCAGCAGGCGGGCCGGCGCGCGGGGCC
>JAURXS010000423.1 GCA_030654305.1 bacterium
AAGGGCGTGGGTCCGGTGCGGGCGCAGGCCCTCGCCCGCCTCGGGATCGTCACGGTCGCCGATCTGCTGCGGCACTACCCGCGGACGCACCTGGACCGCAGCCGGGTCACCCCGATCCGGGACCTGCGGGCCGGCGCCGAAGCCACGGTCCTGGGACGCGTGCTCACTTCCGGGGAGCGGCGGTCGCGCCAGGGGCGGACCGTCCAGACAGTCACCGTCGCCGACGGCGGCGGCACCCTGTTCTGCCAGTGGTTCGGCCAACCCTACCTGCTGCGCCAACTGCGGCCCGGCCTCGAGATTCTCCTGGGCGGCCGCGCCCAGATCTACAATCACCGCATGCAGATGGTCCATCCGGATTACGAATTGCTCGAAGGCGAAGGGGCGGCCCTGCACACCGCCAGGCTGGTGCCGATCTACCCGCTGACCACGGGCGTGGGCCAGCACTGGCTGCGCCGGCTGGTCCATGAGACGTTGGCGGCCGTGCGGGACCGCATCGAGGAGACCCTGCCGCCGGCCGTGCGGGACGGGCGCGACCTGACCGGTCTGCGCGAGGCCTTGTGCGGGATCCACTTCCCGGCCGATCACCGGGACCTGGAGGCCGCCCGCACCCGGCTGGTCTACGAGGAGATCTTCCTGATCCAACTGGCCCTGGCTTGCCGGCGGCGGGACTTCGGGGAGCGTCCCGGCCTGCGCCTGGGGCCGCCGGGCGACCTGACCGCGCGGCTGGTCGCGCAGCTGCCCTTCGCGCTGACGCGGGCCCAGCGGCGCGTCGCCGCCGAGATCCTGCGCGACCTGCGCAGCGGCCGCGTCATGCACCGCCTGCTGCAGGGCGACGTGGGCAGCGGCAAGACGCTGGTCGCGGTGCTCGGCGCGCTGTTCATGATCGAGCAGCACCACCAGGCCTTGCTGATGGCGCCCACCGAGGTCCTGGCGCAGCAGCACGGCGAGGTCTGCCGGCGACTCTGCGAACCCCTGGGCGTCAGCACGGCCACGCTCACCGGCTCGACCCCCGCGAAGGAGCGCCGCGAGATCCTGCGGGCCGCCGGGGCGGGGGAGATCGACCTGCTCGTCGGCACGCACGCCCTGGTGCAGGACGGCGTGGACCTGCCGCGCCTCGGCCTGGCGGTCGTCGACGAGCAGCACCGCTTCGGCGTGCGCCAGCGGGGGCGCGCCGGCCGCACCGGCGACGAGATCGCGCCGCACGTGCTGGTGATGAGCGCGACCCCGATCCCGCGCAGCCTGGCGCTGACCCTCTACGGCGATCTCGACCTCTCCGTCCTGGACGAGATGCCGGCGGGCCGCCGTCCCGTGGCGACGGCGACCGTGGCCGCCGCCGACCTGGACGCCCGCTACGCCGGGATCCGCGAGCGCCTGCTCGCCGGGGAGCGGGCCTTCGTCATCTACCCCGTGATCGAGGAGACCGCCGGCCAGGATTTGCGATCGGCTGAGGCCGAGTACGAGCGGCTCGCCGCCGGCCCCTTCCGCGGCCACCGCGTCGGTCTGCTGCACGGCCGGCTGAAGCCGCGCGACAAGCAGGCCGTCATGGCCGCCTTCGTGTCCGGGGAACTGGAAGTGCTCGTCGCCACCACGGTGGTCGAGGTGGGGATCGACGTCCCCGCCGCCACCGCGATGGTGATCCACCATCCGGAGCGCTTCGGGCTGGCCCAGCTGCACCAGCTGCGCGGTCGCATCGGCCGCTCGGACCTGGCCTCGCGCTGCGACCTCGTGCTCGACCGCTGGCTGCCCCCCGACGCCGCCGAGAGGCTGCAGGTCTTCTGCGCCACGCTGGACGGTTTCCGCCTGGCCGAGGAGGACCTGCGCCGCCGCGGTCCCGGCGATGTGCTCGGCGTGCGCCAGCACGGGGCGCCGGTCTTCCTGCTGGCCAACCCCCTGCGCGACCAGGCCGTGGTCGCCCTGGCCGCCGGGGACGCCGCGAGTCTGCTGGCGGCCGACCCCCGCCTCGAGGGCCCCGGCCTGGCGCCCCTGCGGGGGGCGCTGGCCGCCGGCTTCGGCCGCTACCTCGCTCTGACCGCGGCCGGTTGATCGCGACCGGCTGATCGCTACAGGCAGTCAAGCCCGACCGGCCGCTGCCGATGAACCGGGGAGCCCGAGGTCCCCGGAGGTCATGTTGCGCGTCACCTGCCCCAGCTGCCGAACCGACTACGCCGTGCCGGCGAGCCAGGCGCCGCGGCGCCCGTTGCGCCTGGTCTGCCCGGCGTGCGGGCGCGGGTTCCGCCTCGAACCGGAGCCGCGCCGGCCGGCAGCCCCGGCGGGCGACGCGCTGGCGGCCGCCTGGTCCGAGCGGCTGGCCCGCGCCCTGGTCTCCGACATCGTCGTCTACCAGCCCGAACGCCGACGCGCGGCCCTGGAGCGTGGGCGCGTGCTCGAGGAATTCGTCCCGGAGATCGCCGCGGCCTGGCGGCTGCTGCTGGAACTCGCCGGCGACGATCCCGCCCGCTTGGCGCCGGTGTTCCGCGATGCGCTCGACACGCTCCTCGGCGCCGGCGCCCCCGTCGTTCCCGCAGTTCCCTGAAGAAAAGCCCCCGCCCTACTCCGCACCCCCCTGTGCCGGGGCTCCGCATGACGCCGTGACAGGGGTGTCCTAAGGCCCCCTGCGCCAGGAGGGCGCAGGGGGCCTTAGGCCAAGCGCGCCGGGCACACGAGGTGCCCGGCGCGCGTCCCCTGTCACGGCGTCATGCGGAGCCCCTACTCGTTCCAGTGCTGGCTGACGTCGGAGAGGATCGCGTCGATGTGCTGCCGAATCCTCTGGTTCTGATCCGGCTCGAACAACGCCTTCTTCACGCGCCCATCAGCATCCTTCTTGATGTAGCGCAGGGATTTCAGGTCCTCCATCGGCAGCAGGATGTCCTTGCAGACGCTGACCTCCAGGGGGCGCCCGTCGAGGTCCTGCGTGGGGTTGTTGTGCGGGTGCATGCCGAGTCCCCAGCCGTGGGCGACCATGGAGCAGAGCAGCGCGCGCAGCATGTTCTGGCCCTGGACGGTGTCGGGGTCGTACGTGCCCTGCAGGCGCTCCAGGACGCCGTCGACGACGGGCACGAGGCGCTCGACGTGCTCGTGGTCCAGTTCCTGGTGCAGCAGTCGCGCGAACATGTCCTTGAGGATGCGGTCGGTGTTGGTCACGGTCATCGCACGCTCCGGATGGGGGATGGCGTCGGGCCGGCGGAGGCCGGGCGTGACCGATTCATCGGCAGCCGCAGCCGTTTCTTGACGCCCGCCGGCGAACAATTCGTTGACCCGGATCCCGCCGGGTCCTAGTCTGCGCCCATGTCGAATCGGGATCAGGACATCAAGCAGCCCGCCGCGGTCGACGGCCGCGCCGCCGAGGCGTTCGCCCGCGGCCGTTCGGCCGAGCAGCAGGGCGTCTACGACGAAGCGCTGGTCGCCTACCGGGAGGCGCTCGCCGGCGCGCCCGGGCATGCCGAGTGGTGGTACCGCCTCGGCTGCGTGCAGCGCAAGCAGGGGGATTTCGGCGGGGCGCACGAGGCCTTCCGCAAGGCCGTCGACCTGGGCGGGGAGGACAGCCGCGCGCTGACCAACCTCGGCACCGTGCTCGACGAGCTGGGCCGGCGCGCCGAGGCCATGCAGATGTACCTGCGGGCGATCGCGGCCGATCCGCTCAACGCCGACGCGCACCACAACCTCGGCGCGCTCTACGCCGAGGAGGGCCGCCCCCGGGACGCCGTGCGCTGCTTCGAGGCCGCCATCCGCGCCCGTCCCGACGCCGAGGGTTACCTGAATCTCGGCATGGTGCACTTCCGCGACGATGCGTACGACGAGGCCCTGTCATACTTTGAGCAAAGCATAAAGCTGTCCCCGCAAGCGTCTAATGCTCAATATTTTACGGGAATCGTACTGCAGAAGAAGGGGCTGTACCGCGAGGCGGCCGACCGCTTCCGCAAGACCCTGGAGTTGGACAACCGGCTGGTCCGCGCCCACTTCCACCTCGGCACCTGCCTGCGCAAGCTGGAGAAGCACGAGGAGTCCCTGGCTTCGTTGCTGCGGGCTCTGGATGCGTTCCCGGACGACGGGCGCCTGCACTACCAGCTGGCCCTGACCTACGACGCCCTCCTGATGCGCCAGGAGGCCCGCAAGCATTACCGCCTGGCTCGCCAGGAGCGCTGACGCCAGGAACGCCGTTGCCAGGAATGCAGATTCGAGGTGCCCCGTGGAATTCCTGCATGTGATCCTGCTGGCCGTCGTGCAGGGACTCACCGAGTTCCTGCCGGTGAGCAGTTCCGGGCACCTGGTCCTGGCCCAGCACTTCCTGCACGCCTTCGAGGGCGACGTCGCGCTGGACGTGATCCTCCACGGCGGCACGCTCGTCGCGGTCCTGGCGGTCTACTGGCGGGAAATCCGGCGCCTGCTGACCTTCGACGCCGCCGCGGTGCAGTACGTCGTGGCGCTGGTCGTCGGCACCCTGCCCGCGGTCGCGGTGGGGCTGCTGCTGAAGGACCGGGTGGAGGCCCTGTTCTCCGACCCGCGGGCCACGGCCGTCGCCCTGATGTTCACCGGCCTGATCCTGCTGTCGACCCGCGCCGCCCGCAGCGAGTTGCGCCGGGTGCCGGGCGACTGGCACCCCGTGCCGCCGCCGCTGCCGAAGGCGCTGCTCATCGGCTGCGCCCAGGCGGTGGCCATCACCCCGGGCATCAGCCGTTCCGGTTCGACCATCGCCGCCTCGCTCTGGCTAGGGCTGCCGCGCGACGAGGCCGCCCGCTTCAGTTTCCTGCTCGCGGTGCCGGCGATCGTCGGCGCCCTGGTCCTGCATCTTCTCGATGGGGGGCTGCGCAGCCAGGCCGGGCCGGTGGCGCTCACGGCCGGGGCCGTCGTGGCTTTCCTGGTCGGGATGGTCGCGATCCGGCTGACCGCGTTGCTGGTCGTGCAGCGGCATTTCTGGAAGTTCTCGTTCTACTGCCTGCCCCTGGGCGCGGCGATGTACCTGCTGCTCGGCAAGTAGTCCGGTCAGACGCCCACGGGCGCGGTGGCCAGGCGCTGCAACGCGGCGAGCGCGGCGTCCGGGTCGTAGGGCTTCTCCAGCACTTCACGGGCGCCGCGGGCGCGGGCCCGCGCGGCGCCGATGGCGTCGCCGGGCGAGACGACGGCGGCCACGGCCAGGTCGGGATCGCGCGCCAGCAGGGCGCCCAGCAGGCCTTCGCCGACGACGGCGTCCGCCGACAGGTCCACGACCGCGAGGCGGGGCGCCAGCGCGGCCTGCAGATCGAGCGCCTCGGCGGCGCTGCCCGCCTCGACGATGATGGCGATCCCGGCCTCGCGGGCCAGGTCGCCCAGCACGAAGCGCATGAAGTCCGCGTCGTCGACGATCAGCAGGGTGTGACGCAAGACGCCCTCCAGTGGCCGGGGATCGGCCGCGGGGTCGGAACCGCGACCGCGGCGAGGGGTTCAGGCGGCGCCGTCGCGTGGCGGAACCGTGTCGCCGCAGCATCGGCCGGACGGCGGGGCACTTGAGCGCCGGAAACGGAACGTCAAGGGAGGATGCGATGAAGAGGACATGCCTGGGGTTCATCTGTCTCCGGCTCGCCGCGGCCGTCTTCGTCCTGGCGGCGGCCCTGCCCGTCGTCGCGGCGGACGTCCCGGTCGTGCTCAGCGGCGCGGACGACCGCGCCGAGCTCATGCTCACGATCTACAACGAGAACCTCGCCCTGGTGCGCGAGGTGCGGCGGCTCGAGCTGCCGGGCGGCGACGCGCGCCTGGAGTTCCAGGACGTGCCGTCGCAGATCGAGCCGCGCTCGCTGCTCGTCGAGACGGTGGCGGGCAAGGGGATGCTCCTGCTGGAGCAGAACTACGAGTTCGACCTGATGTCGCGCGAGAAGATCCTCGAGAAGTACGTCGGGCGCGAGGTGTCCTGGCTGCAGGAGGACGGTTCGCGCCGCACCGGCACGCTGCTGGGGATGGCGCAGGGACCGGTCTACCGCGTCGACGGTCAGGTCGTCTTCGAGGTGCCGGGACGCCTGGCCCTGCCCGAGCTGCCCGGCGACCTGCGCGCGTTGCCGACGCTGGTCTGGCACGTCCGGGCCGAAGGCGCCGGCAGCCGAGACCTGGGCGTGTCGTACCTGACGCGCGGCGTGTCGTGGTCGGCCGACTACGTCCTGCAGCTGGCCGAGAGCGGCACGTCCGGCGACCTGCAGGCGTGGGTGTCGGTGGACAACCGCAGCGGCGCCACCTACCGCGACGCACAGCTGATGTTCCTGGCCGGGGACGTGCACCAGGCGCCGCCCCCGTCGCGCCCGATCATGTACAAGGCCGCGGAGATGGCCGTGGACATGGCCGGCGGCATGGTCGAGGAGACGGTCTCGGACTACCACATGTACACCTACGGCGGCCGCACCACGCTCAAGGAGCAGAGCGTCAAGCAGCTCTCGCTGTTCACGGCGCCCGACGTCAAGGTGAGCCGCCACTACCGCCTCGGGGGCTCGCCCTCGCTTCGCCACGGCGGCGCAGCGCGGTCCGACCGCGTGGCGGTCTGGCACGTCCTGGAGAACCGCGAGCGGGACGGGCTCGGCCGGCCCCTGCCGGCCGGCGTCGTGCGCGTCTACGGCCGCTCGGCCTCCGGCGCCCGCCAGCTGCTGGGCGAGGACCGCATCGGGCACACGCCGAAGGACGAGACGGTCGAGCTGCTGACCGGCTACGCCTTCGACATCGGCGCCGAGCGGACGCAGACCGACGAGCGGGCGCGCGGCGACCGCTCCCGCGAGTACGCCTACCGGATCGTGCTGAAGAACCACACGGCCGCGCCGGTGACCGTCGAGGTCACCGAGTCCGCGGGCGGCGAGTGGTCGATCCTCGAGGAGAGCCACGCCCACACGAAGGTCGACGCCGACTCGTTCCGCTTCGACGTGCCGGTGCCCGCCGACGGCGAAACAACGTTGACCTACCGTGTCCTGGTGACGTGGTGAGGCGCCTCGCCGGGTGCCGGTGAAGGGTGGCGGACGGGGGGCGAGGCCCCCCGTCCCGCTGACAGCCTGTCCCTCGTAAACAGCCGTTCGCTGACAGATTGTCGAAAACCCCTGTTCGGCGGATTCGCCGCTCCGGGCCCGGTTGGGCCACGCATCTCGTATCTCCTAGCGGTTCATAGCGCTTAGGGATCAGGAGAGAATCGGTTGTTCACCGCCCGTACATGGTACGGGACTTGTATTGTCAAACACTAAAATCACGACCCCACGGATACGGAGAGAAGGACGTCAGTCATGGCTGTGAAAACCGGCAAGACCCCCCGGGACCGCCGACCCGCCGCCCGCGTGAAGCGCGAGAGCGCCCGGTTGATGAGCAATTTGGACCTCTATTTCCAGGAAGTGAAGGCCTTCCCGCTGCTGAGCCGGGAAGAGGAGTGCGAGCTGGCGCGCGGCATCCGCGGCAACGACGGCGTCGCCCTGCACAAGCTGGTCAACTCGAACCTGCGCTTCGTGGTGTCGATCGCCAAGGAGTACGCCCACTACGGCGTGCCCCTGGAGGACCTGATCAACGAGGGCAACCTGGGCCTGCTCAAGGCCGCCCAGCGCTTCGACGAGACGCGCGGCTACAAGTTCATCTCCTACGCGGTGTGGTGGATCCGGCAGTCGATCCTGGCCGCGCTGGCCAACCACTCGAAGATCGTGCGCATGCCGCTGAACCGCGCCCGCGTGCTCAACCAGATCAAGCGCGTCAGCAGCGAGCTGCAGCAGGACCTGCGCCGCAAGCCGCTGCCCGAGGAGATCGCGGCCCGTCTCGGCCTGTCCCTCGACGAGGTCAAGGACACCCTGCCGCTGATGCAGGACAACTTCTTCCTCGACGACTACGTGGGCAACGACGAGGACTCGACCTACCTCGACTTCCTCGAGGACACGCGCAGCAAGACGCCCGACTCGCGGGTCCTCGAGGAGGACCTCATGGAGTCGATCGAGCGCATGCTGTGCGACCTCAAGCCGCGCGAGGCCCGCGTGCTGCGCATGTACTACGGCCTGGGCGCCGACAAGGAGATGACCCTCGAGGAGATCGGCCAGATCATGGGCCTGACCCGCGAGCGCATCCGCCAGATCAAGGAGGAGGCCTTCGAGAAGATCCGCAATTCGAAGACCTTCCGGTACATGCACGACTACCAGGACATGCGCGACATGACGGCTTGACGGATCAGGCGAGCGAGACGAGTGCAGTAGCTTCGAAAAAGTTCCGGCCGTGCCCCCCGAGGCGCGGCCGGTTCTCTTTTCAGCCATTCACCTGCTCGCTGCGGACCCGCCCCTGGCCGAGCGTCGCGAGTTCGCGCGTGAATTCCTTGCCGCGCGCCGCGGGCACCCAGACGGTCCAGGCCACGCCGGCGCCGAACTCGGCGTCGTCGCGGCGGCCGCCGCAGTGCCCGAGCAGGTACTCGATCCTGCCGACCAGGTCGTAGGGGAAGTCCAGGCGCAGGCGGACGCCCAGCGGCACCACCAGCCGCGGCGCGGCGGCGAGGGCCGCCTCCGCCGCCTCCCGGTAGGCGCGGCCGAGGCCGCCGGTGCCCAGCTTCACGCCGCCGAACCAGCGCACGACCACGATCGCGGCGTCGGTGATCCCGGCGTGGCGCAGCACGCCGAGGATCGGCTCGCCGGCGGTGCCCGCCGGTTCCCCGGCATCGCTGCGCAACTGCTCCGGGTGCTCGCCGTGACCCAGGCGGCAGGCCCAGCAGACGTGGCGGGCATCGTGGTGAGTGCGGGCGATCCCGGCCACGAGCGTCCTGGCGGCGGCCGCGTCCGCCACGGGTCGGGCCGTCGCCAGGAAGCGCGAGCGCTCGACCCGGATCTCGGCCTCGCCGTCGCCGGCGAGCGTGGTGTAGGCCGTGGCGGGCGTGTCGGGGGCCATGCGTCCTCCCCTGGCCAGTGAGCGATCACGACGGTCGCGATACGGCCGTCGCCGCCTGGATCATAGCGCGCATCCTCATTCCCGGCAACACGTTGGATGATTCGAGGCCTGGCACCGTCCTTGCATCGGTGGCGGCATCGAGTACGGAGTACGACGACGCCAGCGGAGGTGCGATGAAGTCGAGACGGCTGAAACGGCGGCTGCCGGGCCTCGCCGCGTGCTGCCTGGCGGCGGCCGGCGTGTTGCTGGCCTGCGCGGTGTCCGCGCGCGCCGGCGGCGTCCTGCGTTCGTCCCTCGACCGTCCCGAC
>JAURXS010000424.1 GCA_030654305.1 bacterium
TCTGCGTGCTCTCGGAGCAGGGCCTGTCTGTTCTTCCCGGCACGACGTACGACCTGCTGGTGCAGGAGTCCCGCGACGACCGCCACTACCAGCTCGGCACGGCCAGCCTCGACTACTGGCAGCCGGGTGCCCCGGTCTTCCGCGGTACCGGTGAGACCGACCTCGACACGCTGCGCGTGGATTTCAAAGTGCCGCTGCAGCTGCGCACCGGCGACCACGGCAAGCTGCGGCTGATCGTCGACGCGCCCGGGGGGTCGCGCGCCATGTACCTCGAGCTGCCGGCGGCCCGGGTCGCGACCGCGGGCCTCGACGACGTCACCGGCCCGGTGACGTCCCTCGCCTTCGCCGGCGGGAGCACGCGGGTCAAGGTGGGCGCCGAGCTGCGCGCAGACCTGGCCGACAGCAGCGGCGTCAGCATCCTCGGCACGACGCCCCTGAACAGCGTGCTGCTGGAGTTCGACGGCACCGGCCAGATGAGCAACGTCACCGACCGCCTCGTCTTCGAGTCCGGCAGCTTCACGCGCGCGCGCGTCACGGTGCCGCTGCCCGAGAACCTCGTCCCGGGTCCCCACCTGGCGGCGGTCTTCGCCAGCGACCTGCTGGGCAACGTGGGCAGCGACACGCTGTCGTTCCACGTCGTGGCCGACGCCGTCACCGGCCTGCAGGACGTCACCGTCTTCCCGAACCCGACCCCGGGCCCGGCGCGCCTGCTCTTCGAGACCAGCGACCCGATGACCGTGACCTGGACCATCTTCACGGTGTCCGGCCGGTCGGTCTGGCAGACGACGCACAGCTTCGCCGAGGCGGGCCCGCAGGTGCTCGCCTGGGACGGCCGCGACGCCCGCGGCGACGAGATCGCCAACGGCGTCTACCTGTACGTGGTCCGCGGCAGCGCCGCCGGCGACCCGCGGCACCCGGCCATCGTCAACGGCAAGATCGTGCTCATGAAATGAGGCAGGCCCGGCCTGCTCTGGCTGATCAACGACGGGGGGGCGCAGCCCCCGGTAACCAGGACGGAAGGACGATCCGATGAAGAGGACTCCCGTGTTCGTGACACTGTTCGCCGCGGCCTGCCTGATGTCGGTGGCCGGTACGGCCCTGGCCATGTCCGGCGCCGGCGCCATCGCGCTGGAATTCCCCATCGGCTCCCGCTACAACGGGATGGGGGAGGCCGGCACCGCCCTGGCGCAGGACGCCACCGCCATGTGGTGGAATCCCGGCGGCCTGGCCTTCGCCACCGACGTCCACCCGGCGCGGCTGGAGTTCATGCAGTCGAAGCTCGTGCCCGACCTCGCCGACGACATCGCCCTGTACTGGGGCGGCTACGCGGCCCGCAAGTGGGGCGGCACCTTCGGCTTCAACTTGACCTACCTGTCCATGGGCGACCAGGAGGGTATGAACGACGGCGGCGACTCCACCGGCATCTTCTCCTCGAACATGTGGGCGATGGGCTTCACCTACGGCACGCGCATCTCCACGAACCTCGGCGCCGGCCTCGGCGTGAAGTACTTCCGCGACAACCTGGCGCCGGACGACGTGCTGCAGGACGGTCGCGGCGGCTCGGGCAGCACCTTCGCCGTGGACGCCGGTCTGCTGTGGAAGATCCCCGCCCTGAGGGCCAACCTGGGCGTGGCGCTGGCCAACCTGGGCCCGAACATCACGCACGTCGACGAGCCCCAGAGCGACCCGCTGCCGCGCAAGATCACCTTCGGCGGCGCCTACGGCGTGGTGCAGGGCGAGGCGCTGTCGCTGCTGCTGGTCGCGGACTACCTCGTGCCCCTGCTGGACTGGAGCGACGAGAACGACGACTACGGCCTCGGCCTCGACTTCGGCGAGAACGAGTGGGGCGTGGGCACGGAGCTGGCCTACGCGCAGTCCCTCTTCCTGCGCTTCGGCTACAAGAAGGGCACCGGAGAGATCGAGGACAGCACCTGGGGCTTCGGCCTGGACCTCGGCCGCTGGGTCGGCAAGAACATCACCTTCGGCTACGCCTCGGTGCCGCAGGCCAAGGGGCTCAAGCACGTGGACCGCATCTCGCTGGGCTACGATTTCTGAGGCCCCTGCACCGCGAACCGGAAGGCGGGACGATCGGCATGCAGTTCGACGGCGCAGAGCGCAAGCACGGTCCGACCCGCCCCGTGGTCCGGCTGCTGATCCTGGTCCTGTGCGCGGGCCTCGGGACCGGCGCCGGCGCGTCGGCCGCGGGCGCGGGGACCGTGGAAAAGGTGCCGGTGGTCAAGGTCTCGCCGGAACGCCTGTTCGCGGGACCGGGGGGCGAACGGGCGCGCGACGCGGCGCAGGGCCGGCTCGAGGCGCTCGAGTCGCGGTTCCACGCCGTCCACGACCTGCTCGAGGGGCGGCACGTTTCGCGCCGCCCGGGCGCGCGGGCGTTGGCGGCCAAGTCCGGCGAGCCGACGACCCTGCGGGTGCTGCTGGTGCGCATCGGTTTCGACAGCGACAGCAGCGGCGACCTGACGAGCGTCACGTCGGACGGGAACTTCGTGTTGGCGCCCGACCCCGCGGCGATCTTCGACCGCCCACCCCACGACAAGGCGTACTTCGAGGCGCACCTGAAAGGGCTCGGCGAGTACTACCGCATCCAGTCCGGCGGCCAACTCGCCATCGAGGGGCGCGTGCTGCCCGACGGTGAGCAGGACTGCTACCGCCTGTCGGACATGGCCGATTACGGCCCCGGCGCCGACGGCGGCTGGACGCTGGAACTGCTGGAAACCCTGGTGCAGGCCGTCATCGGGGCGGCGGATGCCGGGACCCAGCAGGACGGCAGCGCCAACCTGGCCGACTTCGACGACGACAACGAACTCGCCTACGTGATCTTCGTCCACGCCGGCGGCGACTGGCAGAGCGACGTCAACCGGGATTCGCCCAACGACATCCCGACCTTCTTCGTGACCCTGGGCGAACCCGTCGCCCTGCTCGGCGTCGATTCGACGACGGGGACGCCGGGCCTGATCAGCGAGTGTTCGATCATCCCGGAATCCACCAGCCAGGACGACTGGCTGGGCAGCATCGCCGGCGCCCTCTACCACGAGTTCGGCCACGCGCTGGGCCTGCCCGACGTCTACGACACCACCACCGGCCTGCCGGCGGTAGGGCTCTGGGACCTGATGGATTCCGGCCCGAACCTGGTGGCCAACGTCGGCCTGAACGTCCACCCCGAGTACCCCGACTCCATCGACGTCTTCAGCGTGGCCGGACTGCTGCCGCCCTCGCTCGGCGCCTGGAATCGCTGGTACCTGGGCTGGCTCGAGACGGCGACCATCGGCGGCGGCGATCGCGAGATCCACCTGCCGGCCTCCCAGATCCCGCGCAGCCAGTACCTGCAGCACTACAGCGGCAGCTCGGTCGGCGGCACGCCCTACGACTTCTCACCCGACTATCCGCAGGCGATCCTGGGCGGCGTCTCGCCGCGCGAGTTCTTCCTGGTGGAAAACCGCTGGGTGCCGCTGAGCGGCGACGAGCTGCCGGACGAGAGCGGCATCGGTTTCGTGCGCGATGCGGCGACCGGCGTCTTCCTCTACATGGGCGGCGACCTCGAGGACCCGGACGGCCCCGGCCCCCTGGAGGAGGC
>JAURXS010000425.1 GCA_030654305.1 bacterium
ACCCACTGGTGGGCCCAGCGGTTGTCGCTCTCGTTGGTCTCGGCGATCAGGTCGGTGGCGTCGAGCTTGGCCTCGATCGTGTGACGGCCGCCGCCGACCCACAGCGGACCGGCATTGTTGCCGTAGAAGCCGCCGCCGGCCCCGATGGCGCCCCACGACAGCCACCACTGGGCGGCGGCGTCGATGTAGGCGTAGGTGTAGAAGCCGCCGCCGGTCGTCGATTCGCCGTTGTTGACGCCGGTCAGGTTCCAGTACGTGCCGGCGGCGTCGCCGGGCAGGGTCCCGGGCGCCGGGGCGTAGTTCCAGGCGCCGTCGGCCGTCTCGCGCGGCACCAGCGGCGCCGCCCAACCGGCCCACAGGGCGAACGTCAGGTTGGCGGGCACCGGCGCGCGCACCGTGTACGGCCCGGACCAGGCGTAGGTCCCGCTCCACTTCCCGGAGCGGTCCAGGGTGCGGATGCTGAAGTAGTACGTGCCCGGCGCGAGCGACGGCGTGGTGTAGTTCGTCACGTCGCCGATGTCCATGACGGCCGCCGGCAGGCCGATCCCCCCGGCGATGGTGATGCCGTAGCCCTCGACGCCCGAGGCATCGTCGTAGGCCCGGGTCCACACCAGGTCGATGGTGGGGTCGGGCGAGTCGCCGGACGTGGCGTGGCTCGTCGAGTAGAGCGACGACACCGCCGGCGGGTTCGCGACGTCGATCTCGTACCCGCAGTTCTTGGCCGTCGCCCACAGGCCCTCGCGGTAGCCGGGGTAGCGGTTCTTGAACGCGGTGAGGAACAGGGCCGGTGTGGTCGGGTGGTCGAGGTCGACGCAGGTGATGACCTCGTCCCAGCCCAGACCCAACTCGTCGGTCTCGGCGAAGGCCGCGTGGTCGTCGTTCGTGCCGTCGCCGATGTCGCGGACGACGGCGCCCAGGAAGCCCTCGGTGCGCAGCGGGTCGTCCCACGACGGGCCGCACGAGGACACGTTCTCCATGTCGTAGACCGACGAGGCGGCCCGCCCGTACACGGCGGCGAAGCTGCCCGGGATCACGTCGCCCATCCAGTCGGGGTAGCCCTCGTTGAAGGCGTCGTG
>JAURXS010000426.1 GCA_030654305.1 bacterium
CGGCTCCGGGCCGTGAGTCGGTCTGCTCGGGGCGGCCGGCGGCCGCCTTGTCGCCGCCCGCCGCGGCGCGGGTCGGATCCCGGCGTTCCCCCCGGGCGCCTGACGCCTGGGGATTCCGGTCCGCGCTCTCCCCCGCGCGACTGCTGCCGCCGGACCGGGCCTCGTGGGCCGGCGCCGTCCGCCGGTCCTGGGCGGCGAGCGTCGACGCGAAGGGCGAGCCTTCGGACCCGTCGCGGCGCTCGTCGCGCCGGGAGCGGGCCGCCGGCGCGTCCGCGCGGAAGGTGGCCGGCAGGATCGAGGTCACGAGTTGCCTCCCGTGGGGCTCATGCGCGCGCTGATCTCGGCGGCGAGGGCCGGGGTCATGAAGGCGAGGATGCGGGCGGCCTGGCGGTCCTTCAGCCGGCTCATGATCTCCAGGACGATATCCATGTCGAGGCTGGCGAGGATGGGGGCCGCGCTCGCCGGCTTCATGGCCTCGTAGACCTTCGCCAGCTTCGCGATCTCCACGTCGTGGGAGGCGTCGAGGGCGCCCTGCGCCGCGCGGATCTCCGTGGCCAGGGCCTGCAGCCGGAGCTGGGCGTCGTCGAACGCCTTCTGCTCCACATCGAAAGCGGCGCTGCGCAGGACCAGTTCCTCGCGCTGCCGCTGCAGGGCGTCGCGCTCGAGCGCCAGGCGGCCGAGGGTCTCGTCGAGCTCGTCGTCGCGTCCGCCGGTCACCGGGGCGAGCAGCTCGCCGAGCCGACCCTTGACGACGTTCTCGAGCATGCCGCTGGTCATGATGATCGTGCCGAACAGCACCAGGAACGTCAGCGTCGAGACGATCAGGATGGTCTTCATGGCTCCGTCCCGTACCTGAGTGTGGCCACTTCATCCATGCGCTTGCGGTCCTCGCGGCGGTCCTGCTCCTGCCAGGCGGCCAGTTGCCGCTCCCGCAGCTGCTCGAGCACCTTCTTGTCGCGCTGCGCCGCCAGCAGGATCTGCCGCTGCTGTTCCGCCTCGGCGCGGATGCGCCGGATCCGTTCGGCGTTGCGCCGGACCTGGCGCCGCCGCTCTCCGGTGTAATCGTTGAGGCGCTGCATGCGGACCAGGTCGAACCCGCGGGCGCTTTCCCGGCCGGCCGCCACCTTGCACTCCGTTTCGATCCGCGTGTTCTCGCGCTCGAGCAGGAGGGCCGCGGACAGGATCCCTTGCAGCTTCCGTGCCTCGCGGTCGACGATCCGCTCGCGGTGGCGGAGGACCTTCTCGAGCCTGAAGCGGAACATTGATTACGCCCCGTTAGTCAATGCCATCAAAGACGATACCGTATCGCTCCACGAGGAGCTCTCGGCGACCTCCTGGCAGAGGAACCGCCGCACGGGCTCGCGCTTGGCCAGGGCCGTATCGACCAGGGGATCGGAACCGGCCACGTACGCGCCGATGTTGATCAGGTCGCGGTTGTCCTCGAGCGCCTTGAGCCAGCGCATGAGTTTCGTGCCGGCGGCGCGCACCTCCGGCGCGACGACCTCGTTGCGCAGGCGCGAGATGCTGCCGAGCACGTCGACGGCCGGGTAGTGCCCTTCTCGCGCCAGGTCGCGGCTGAGCATGATGTGGCCGTCGAGGATGGAGCGGACGGCGTCGCCGATCGGGTCGTGGATGTCGTCGCCCTCGATCAGCACCGTGAAGAAGGCCGTGATGGCGGCCTCGGCGGAGCAGCCCGTCCGCTCGCACAGCTTCGGCAGCATGGCGTAGACCGACGGGGTGTAGCCCTTGGTCGTGGGCGGCTCGCCGGCGGCCAGGCCGATCTCGCGCAGCGCCATGGCGTAGCGGGTGACCGAATCCATCAGGAACAGGACGTTGCGCCCCTTGTCGCGGAAGGCCTCGGCGATGGTGAGGGCCGTCTCGGCGCCCTTGATGCGCAGCACCGCGTTCTCGTCGGAGGTGACCACCACGACCACGCTGCGGGCGAGGCCGTCGGGTCCGAGGTCCCGCTCCAGGAACTCGCGGACCTCGCGGCCCCGCTCCCCGATCAGGGCGCAGACGATCACGTCGGCCTCGGCGTTGCGGGCCAGCATGCCCAGCAGGACGCTCTTGCCCACGCCGCTGCCCGCGAAGATCCCCAGCCGCTGTCCCTTGGCCATCGTGACCAGGCCGTCGATCGAGCGCACCCCGGTGGTCATGGGCTCGGTGATGCGCATCCGCGTCAGGGCCCGCGGCGGGTCGGCGCGCACCGTCCGCTCGCGCAGGTGGGCCAGGGCCGGCCCGCCGTCGATGGGCGTGCCGAGCCCGTCCAGGATGCGCCCGAGCAGGCGCTCGTCGGCGGGCACGGTCAGCGCGTTGGCGACGACCACGGCCTTCTGGCCGGGCGCGACGCCGTCCATGGTGCGGTAGGGCATGGCGACGGCGCAGCCGTCGCGGAAGCCCACGACCTCGGCCAGGACGGGCACGGCCGCGCGGCCGACGTCGATGCTGCACACGGTGCCCACGGCGGCGGTCAGGCCGAGGATCTCGACCGACAGGCCCTTGATGCCCGAGACGGTGCCGTTGCCGCGCACCGAATCGGTGCGACGCACCTTCTTGATGGTCTCGGCCCAGGGCAGGCTCACGTCTCGTCCCCCGGGTTCTCCTCGGGCGGCTCCAGCATGCTCTCGCGGACGACCTCCGCCAGGCGCTCGAAGCGGCCGCCCAGCGTGTAGTCCCACTCGCGGCCGCCCGCGGTGATCACGCAGCCGCCGCGCTCGATGCGGCGGTCGGGATTGACGCTGACGATGTTCAGGTCGCGCAGCGTGTCGGCGTGGTCCTGGAGCGCCGCCACGTCGGCGGGGTTGGCGATGAGGTTGAAGCTGGTGCCCCGCTCGGCGCGGAAGATGATGGTCTCGACGGCCTTCAGCAGGACGTCGCGGTCCAGGACGACGGCCCGGCGCAGGATCTGTTCGGCCATGGCGATGGACAGTTCCACGGCGTTGCGGGCGACGTCGTGCATCTCGTCCGCGACGCGGGCCTGCACCTCGGCGGCCAGGCTGCGGATCGTCCCGTCGATCCCCCGGCGCCACTCCTCGTTCTCGAGGCGCAGCTGCCGGGAGACGTCGCCCCGCACCTCGGTCTCCACGAGCTTGAACAGGGTCTCGCGCTCCTGGGCGTCGAGACGGTGCAGGAAGCCGCCGAGCCCGTCGGCCGGGAAGTCCTCGACGAAGCTGAGGCCGCGCTCCGCCTGGAGATGCTCGTCGCCGGCCGCCGGCGCCTCCAGCACCGCCACGGCCCGGGAGGCCTCGGCGATGAGGTCGTCAGGAGACCATGGTCGCACTGCCGCCGCCCTTTCCGAGCGTGATGACGCCCTCGTCCATCAGGCGGCGCACGACGGCCACCATCTTCGACTGGGCCTCCTCGACGTCGGCCAGCGGGACGGCGCCCATGTACTCCTTGTCCTCCTTGATGCTCACGGTCGCGCGCTTGGACATGTTGCGGAAGATCTTCTCCTGGATGTTCTGCGGGGTCCCCTTCAGCGCCAGCGCCAGGTCCTTGCCCGGCACCTCCTTGAGCACGTCCTGGATGTAGCGGTCGTCCAGGTTGATCAGGTCCTCGAAGACGAACATCAGGTTCTTGATCTCGTTGGCGCACTCGTCGTCGATCTCGCGCATGTCGTCGATGATCTCGAGCCAGCTCTCCTGGTCGATCTCGTTCAGCAGCGCGGCCACCTGCTTGCGGCCGCCGAACTTCTTGGTGTCGCTGGAGTACTCGCCCTGCACGGCGGCGCTGACGATGTTCTCCACCACGCGCAGGGCCTCGCGGCTGGGCTTGTCCAGGATCGCCATGCGGTGGGCGATGCTGCCCTGCACGGACGGCGGCATCAGCTTCATGATCGGCCCGCTGAAGCGGGGGTCCACGTGGGACAGGACCAGGGCGATGGTCTGCGCGTTCTCGTTCTTGAGGTAGTTCATGACGGTCAGCGCGTCGACCTTCTTGAGGTTGTCGAAGCCGGCCAGCTCGCTGTAGCCGGTGGCGCGGTTCATGACCGAGTCGGCGGAGCGCTTGCCGAGGGCTTCCTCCAGGATCTCCAGGGCCGAGTTCTCGCCGCCGAACTCCACGCCCGCGGACTTGCGCCGCAGATCGACGAAATTCTCGATCGCCTGCGCCTTGTCCGCGGCGTCGACCATCTTGACCTCGGAGATCTCGGCCGTGATGCGGTCGATCATCTCCTCGGGCAGGCGCTTCATGATCTGGCCCGCCACCTTGGGGCCCAGTGAGATCATGAGGATCGCGATCTCGCGCATCGTGGTCACGTCGGTACCTTCCTAGCCGCGCGGGGACGCCGTGGCGCCCTCGGCTTCGTGGACCCAGGCCTGGACGAGGTCGGCGATCTCCTGCGGGCTCGCGCCCGCGTAGTCGCGGATCTCCTTCAGCTTGTTCTCGGTGCTGGTCACGCTCTCGTCGGTGTCGAGCAGGTCCGACTTCGTCTCGGCGAACTCCTCGCGGGTCACGCCCTGCGGGATCAGCTGCTGGCCCATCATGTCGCCGAGCGCCTTCTTCAGCCGCAGCGCCGTGAACAGGGCCAGGCCGAAGAGCAGGACCTTGCCTATCACCTGCGGCAGGGAGCCCGGCAGCGGCAGGCCGCCCAAGCCGCCCTTCTCCGCCTCCTCCTCTTCCGGCGCCCGGAACTGCATGTTGACGACCTCGATGCGGTCGCCCCGCTCCGCGCTCAGGCCCACCGCGGAGGTCACCACGCGCTGGATCTGCTGCAGCTCCTCGTCGCTCAGCGGCGTGTAGACGGGGGGCGCGTCGCCCTCCGCCTCCCCGTAGCGGCCGTCGACGAAGACGGCCACCGTCATGGACTTCACGTCGCCGACCTCGCCGACGACGGTTTCCACGACCTCGTTGATCTCGTAGTTGGTGACCGAAGTCTCGTTGTTGCCGTCCTGCGCGCCGCTGGCCTCGCTGCGCTCCTCGCTGCGCACGACGGTCTTCTCGGGGTCGAAGCTGTGGCGCTGCTGCTCGAGGCGGTCGAAGTCCAGCGTGGCGTCGACCCGGACGATCGAGCGGCCCGGGCCCAGGACGCGCGCCAGCATGGTCTCGGCCTTCTCGGTCAGGTAGGCGTCGACCTCCTTCTTCAGGGCGAGCTGCCCCTCGGACTGGCCGTACCCCTCGCCCTCGTAGCTCTCCGACAGCACGACGCCGTACTGGTCGAGCACCGCGACGTTCGGCAGTTCGAGCCCCTCGACGCTGCCGGAGACCAGGCTCTGGATGCCGCGGATCTGGTTGGGGGACAGCACGCTGCTCTGGCCGAGGGTGAGCACGACCGAAGCCGTGGCCGGCGCCTGCATCTTCTTGAAGATCGAGGGCTTCGGCATCACCAGGTGGACGCGGGCGGCGCGGATCCCCTGGATCGACTCGATGGTCTGGGTCAGCTCGCCCTCGAGCGCCCGCTTGTAGTTGACGTTCTGCAGGAACTCGGTCATGCCGTACTGCTTGCCGTCGAAGATGCCCCAGCCGACGGTGCCGCTCGAGGGGATCCCCTTGGCGGACAGGTCGACCCGCAGCTTGTGCACCATGCCCTCGGGCACCAGGATGGTCGTGCCGCCGTCCGTGAGCTCGGATTCGACGTTCTTCTTGTCCAGTTCGGAGATGGCCAGCGACGCGTCCTCGGGCGAGAGGTTGGTGAACAGGACGGTCTTCTCCTCGCTCTTGAGCCACGTCCCGAACATGCCCACGCTCAGGACCCCGGCGGCGACGATCGCCAGCATCAGGATCTTCTGGTTGAACGTGAAGCGGTCCGTGAAGACCTTCAAGGAGTCCAGCAGTTGCCTCATGACGCGTCCTCAGCTCCTCCGTGAGCGCCGCCGCGGCGCGGTGTCGTCGATCCGATCACATCTGCATCTGCATGACCTGCTGGTAGCTCTCCAGCAGGCGGTTGCGGACCTCGAGCATCAGCTCGAAGGCCAGCTGGGCTTCCTCCGCCGCGACCATGACGTCGTGGACCTCGCCCACCTGGCCGGTGACGGCTCCCTCGACCATGTCGTTGCGGTGCGTCTGGGCGCGGTCCACCGACTGGACCGCGGTCTTCAGGGCGTCGGCGAAGCTGGCGCCGCCGGTCGCCGGCGGGGCCGCCGCCGCGCCGCCGTAGGCCAGCCGCGGGTCGATCGTTCCCGGCATCCTCACGCTGGTGATGGCCACATCGTTCCCCCCGGTCAGATGTCCAGAGCCTTGCCGAACATGTCCTTGGCCGTCTGCACCGCCGAGACGTTCGCCTCGTAGGCCCGGCTCGCCGTGATCATGTCCACCATCTCGGTGATGACGTTGACGTTGGGCATCAGCACGTAGCCGTCCTGGTCCGCGTCCGGATGCCCGGGGTCGTAGACGACCTTGAATTCAGAGGCGTCGGGCGAGACCTCGACGCCGGTCTCCACCCCGCGCGGCATCAGCCCGCCGCCGGCGGCGTCGGCGCCGGCGAGGTGGGCGCGGTGGGTGCGGGACAGGCCGCCGGTCGCGCGCAGTTCGGGGGACGGCAGGGCCCGCTCGCCGAGACGCTCGGCCAGGGTCTGTTCGAAAACGACGCGCTCGCGCCGGTAGGGCGTGCCGTCGGCGGTCCGCGTGGTCTCGGCGTTGGCAAGATTCTTGGCGACCGTGTCCATTTTCGTGCGCATGCCGGACAAGCCGGTGCCGCTGATGTGGA
Organism: bacterium; assembly: GCA_030654305.1. NCBI lineage: Bacteria > bacterium. The sequence continues at coordinate 6,644 of JAURXS010000426.1, forward strand.
TGGATCGGAACAGTCCGTCGCTCACGTCACCCTCCCCTCGCGCTAGCGGACGCGGCCGCCGATGGCCTCGCGCAGCTGCGTGTACCTCATGCTCAGGACCCGGGTCGCCAGGCGGTAGGACAGGTCGGTCGTCGCCAGACGGGTCATCTCCCGGTCCACGTCCACGTCGTTGATGCCGTTGTCGTAGCCGTCTTCCTGCACGGCGACTTCCCCTTCGGTGTCCTCCAGGCTGCGCCGGCCCACGGGCAGGTGCGCTTCGTGGGTCCGGGTCCCGCCCAGGCTGCGGCCCTCCGCCTTGCGCAGCAGGTCCTCGAAACGGTATTCCTGGGCCCGGTAGCCCTGGGTCTCCACGTTGGCGATGTTCTCCGAGACCACCCGCTGGCGGCGCGAGTAGACGGTCAGCGCCTTCTTGAGGTCGCCGAGATGGGCCCGGTCGAAGATCGTGGTCGCCATCATGGTGGTGCCTGCCGCCTCCTGCATCTGGGGATCCCGGCCCCGCCGGGTCCGCAGGCCCTATCAAGTTCCGTTCCCGGTCGCCGTCAGGCGGCGCCGCGGGCCAGTTCGAGGAACAGCCGATCGTTCTCCGCTTCGACCAGGAGGATCTCCTCGATGAGCCCGCCCAGCTCTTGGAGCAGCCCCTGCAGGTCGGCGGCCGCCGGCAGGCCCCCGTGGCGACGCCGGTCCTGCCAGCTGCGCCGGGGCGCGGCCAGGAGCCGCTCCAGCCGCGCGACCTCGTCGAGACGGTCACGCTTGGCGGTCAGGACCCGGCGCACGGCGGCGAGGCTCTCGCCGCGGCGGATCATCACCGTCTGCTCGCGCGAGAGCCGCAGGACCTCGACGTAGAGCTCCCGTTCCCGGGCGTAGACCTGCAGCAGCACGGGCACGGGCGATTCCCGGCCCACCGCGCCGTCAGGGACGGCTGTCGAGTGCGTCGTCATGACGGACGACCCCCTTCCCCACGCCGACGAGTTGTTCGGCGCTGCCGGCGAGCGCCACGGCCCGCAGCTGCCAGGCCGCGACGGGGGCCGCCCCGGCGCTGCGCCGATAGAGTGCCGCCGCCCCCGCGTAGTCGCCGTCGCGCAGGGCGAAGTTGGCGAGCTGGTAGCTGGCCCAGAGCGGCGCCTCGCCGGTCGGCTGGACGGCCAGCATGCCGTAGAGGATCGCCGCGGCGCCGCCGCGGTCGGCCATGTAGAGCCCGTCCGGCAACGCGCGCACCACCCAGATCCGCTGCCAGCCCGCCAGCCCCGCCGCGGACTGCGCGCCCGAGACCAGCCGCAGCAGCAGCGGCACGGTCTCGGCGCGCCGGCCCTCAGCCACCAGGCAATAGGACTGCCAGAACAGCAATTCGGGGGTGAGCCGCTCGGGCTGAGCGGCCGCCTGGGCGAGCAGACGCCGCAGGTTCGGGCGGTCGTTGCGGGCCAGGTAGTGGCGGTAGGCGACGACGGCCGCGCCCTCGTTGTCGGCGAGGTCCCCGGCCGCCAGCAGGTCGCGGCAGCGCTCGTCGATGCGCAGGGAGTCGCCCGACAGCACGGCCGTGGCGAACATCTCGTGGGCGAGCTGACCGGTGGGCAGCGGCAAGCCGGCGGCCTGCTGGGCGATGGCGTACCAGCGCAGGGCCAGTTCGTACTGGCCGACGTCGCGGTAGTCGCGCGCCGCCGCCAGGGCGGACGCTTCCGTCTTGAAGCTCGAGGCGTCCCAGGCGTCGGTCAGGGCGTGCTCGCGCGCGCGCAACTCGCGGGTCAGGGAGGCCAGCCGCTCGGGGCTGCCCTGGACCAGGGCGTCGCGCGGCGACAGCCCCAGCGGGTACAGCCGGGAGGGAACGCTGTCCGCCGCCGCGACGGCCAGGTCCTGGACCCAGCAGCCGTAGCCCAGGACCGCCAGGGGGGTCAGCTCGTCGTCGGCCCGGGCCGGCCCGGGCGGCAGCACGGACATGAAGGCGATCCACACCAGGGGTCCGGCCCACGCCAGGGGACCGACGATCCGGCAGGGAATTGGGCGGCGACGCATGATTTCCGTGCTCCTGGAAGGGGTACCACGCCTTTCCCCCCACCGGTCGCAAGGGTCATGCCCTAGATTCCGCCCGCGAATTGTCGTCTCTGCCCTCGATGAGATGTGACCCGGGCCGCACATCCTGCCGAGACAGGGGTGTCCAGGAGGCCCTGGAGCCAGGATGGCGGAAGGGCCGGATGGCCAAGCGCTCCGGGCACACGAAGTGCCCGGAGCGCGTCCCCTGTCTCGGCTGGATGTGCGAACCCGAGCCTAAGTCTCAGCCTCGTCGGCGAGGTCGTCCTGCAGAGCCCCGTACTGCTTCAGCTTCTCCCGCAGCGTCTGCCGCGAGATGCCGAGGATCCGCGCGGCCTGCGACTTGTTGTTGCCGGTCTTCTCGAGCGTGTAGAGGATCTGCCGCTGTTCGACCTCCGACAGGGTGACCAGGCCCGCGTCGGGACCGCAGGTCGCCTCGGCGACGGTGCGCGGGTCGCGGCCGTCGGTGACGTGGGTGGGGAAGTGCTCCGCCCGCAGCTCCGCGGGCTCCTCGAGGATCATGATCCGCTTGAGCACGTTGCGCATCTCGCGCACGTTGCCGGGCCACGGGTACCGCTGCAGCACCGTCACCAGCGCCGCGTCGGGCGGGGCGGTGGCGAGGCCGAGGCTGGCGTTGAACTCGCGGACGAAGTGCCCCAACAGCACCCCGACGTCGTCGGGGCGCTCGCGCAGGGGCGGGATGTCGACCTCGACCACCTGCAGGCGGTAGTAGAGGTCGTTGCGGAAGGCGCCCTCGCGGATGGCCGCCTCGAGGTCGCGGTTGGTGGCGGCCACCACGCGGGCGTGGACCTGCTGCTCGTCCTTGCCGCCCACGCGGCGGAAGGTCCGGTTCTCGATGACGCGCAGCAGGCGGCTCTGCAGCAGGAAGCCCATCTCGCCGATCTCGTCCAGGAAGATGGTGCCGCCGGCGGCCAGCTCGAACAGGCCCTCCTTGCGCGCCTTGGCGTCGGTGAAGGCGCCCTTCTCGTGGCCCATCAGCTCGCTCTCGAGCAGGGTCTCGGGCACGGCCGCGCAGTTGATCTCCATGAAGGGCTCGCGCGCGTTGTCGCTGGTCTCGTGGATGGCGCGGGCGACGATCTCCTTGCCGCTGCCCGATTCGCCGCGGATCAGGATCGAGGTGTCGTTGCCGGCGCGGCTCTGGCCGACCTTCTCGAGCAGGTCGGCGATGCGCCGCAGGCCGGGGCAGGCGCGGATCAGGTCCATGTAGTAGGTGCTGCCCACGTGGACGGCCGCGGCGCGGCGCGGGCGGGAGGCCGGCGCGTCGCCGGACGGCTCGGGCGCCGCCTGGACGCGGGTCGCCTTCAGGGCCGCCGCGACCTGCTTGCGCATGACGCTCAGCTTGAACGGCTTCTGGATGAAGTCGTAAGCCCCCAGGCGCATGCACTCCACCGCCGTGTCGACGTCGCCGTAGGCCGTCATCATCAGGACCGGCGTGGCGCGGCCCGTGTTGCGCAGCGCCTTCAGCAGCTCGAGGCCGGACACGTTGGGCATCTTGAGGTCGGTGACCACCAGGTCGAAACCGCCGCCGTGCAGGCGCGCCAGGGCCTCCTCCCCCGTCTCGGCCGTCTCGGTCGCGAAGCCGTCGGCGGCCAGAGCCTCGGCCACGGACATGCGGATGGCGGCCTCGTCGTCCACGATCAGGATCCTGTGGCTCATGTCGACTCCTGTTCTCGGGCGTGGGCGCCGGCGTCGGCCGGCAGGAGGATCTCGAACACGGTGTCGCCGCCCTCGCGGCGGGCCCCGATCGCGCCGTGGTGGGCGGCGACGATCTTGCGGCAGAGCGAGAGGCCGAGGCCGGTCCCGGCGCTCTTGGTCGTGAAGAAGGGGCGGAACAGCTTGTCGTGGTCGGCCGGCGCGAAGCCCGCCCCGCGGTCGCGCACCGCCAGCCGGCAGGCCGGCGCGACCCGCGAGCCGCCGGTGTCCGGGTCCGCCAGCTCGCGCGGCGCGACGGCCGCGAGCTCGACCACGACCTCGCTGCCCGCGGGCGCCGCGTCCAGGGCGTTGAGCAGCAGGTTCAGGAGCACCTGGGTGAGCTGGGCCCCGTCGGCCGGCAGGACGACCGCCCCGGCGGGCAGCGCGGCCGACAGGACGACACCCGCCTGGCGGGCCCGGGCGCCGGCGAGTTCCAGGCAGTCGCGCACCAGGGGCACGAGGTCGACGGCCGCCAGGTCGGGCTCGTAGGGCCGCACGAAGTTCAGCATGCGCGTGATGGTGGCGTTGATGCGGTCCACTTCGCCGGTGATCACGTCGAGGTAGCGGCGGCGGCGGTCGTCGGCGCCGAGGCTGTCGGCCAGCAGCTCCGCCTGGGCGCTCAGGCCCATGAGCGGGTTGCGGATCTCGTGCGCCAGGGTCGCGGACATCTCGACCAGGCCCTGCAGCGACTCGGCGCGGCGCGTCGCGGCCGCCAGGCGCCGGGCCGGGCGCAGGTCCTCGAGCACGACCACCAGCCAGTTCTCGCCGGGGGTGCGCCCGCGCATGGCGCTGGACTGGACCAGCACGGGCAGGGACTCGTCGCCGGCGCGCAGCAGGCAGCCTTCGCCGCGGAACGGTTCGCCGTCGCCGCCGGCGAGGCGGGACAGCACCGTCCCCTCCCCTGGATCCAGGCGCAGCCGGGCGTCGAGGCAGAGCTCCGGCAGGTCATCGAGCCGGAAGGCGTCGCGGCGGAAGAAGCTCGCCGTCGGACGCTCGGCGCCGGCGGCGCGGCCGCGGCCGATCCCGTAGTCGGGTTCCGCCACGATGCGCGCCGCCTCGGGCACGCCGGTCAGGAACTCGCGGGCCGTGCGGTTGCAGTACACCGTGGCGCCGGTCTCGTCCAGGACCCAGATGCCGTTCTGGACCGTCTCGAGCACCCGGGAATTGAAGGCGCCCAGTTCGCGCATGCGGTCGAGGATCTGGGCCGACGCCACCTCTTCGGACAGGATCACCTGCACCGTGCGCAGGAAGGCCGGCACCGCGGCGGCCTCGCGCTCGCCGGGGTCGTAGCCCAGCAGCAGCAGGTAGCCCAGGCGCCGCCGCATGTGGTCCAGGGGCAGGGCGGTGACCGTCGGGCCCGTGACGCCGGGATCGCCCGACCTCAACACGAGGAGCGACTCGGGATCGCCGTCCTCCTGTTCCCGTTCGAGCCGCTCCAGGACCCGGCCCCAGGCCGGATCGTCCCAACGGTAGGTCTGGCGCGGGGCGAAGGGCGCATCCGGTCCGGGACGCAGCACCAGGGCGGCGCCCTCGGCGCCGATGAAGCCGGCCAGGGTCTTGAGGATGGACTCCAGCGTCCGGTCCCAGTTGCGCGCCGTGCTCAGCTCGCGGCCGAAGCTGTACAGCAGGGTGAGCTGGTTCATGTGGCGGCTGAGATCCTGGTTCGCCTCCTCGAGCCTGGCGTGGGAGTGCGCGAGGTCGAGGCCGGCGCGGGCCAGGTCGTCCTGGAGAAGCCTCTGGTGCTCCTTGAGACGACGGGTGGCCGCGACCTGCTGGTCCGCGAGCAGGCCGGATTCGAGCCGGCGCGCCGCGCGTCCGACGGCGCCGGCGAGCAGGCTTCGCCAGGCGTCGGGCGGCGCGTGGCTGGAGACGGCGTCCTGGAGGCCGGCGCGGAAGCAGGCGGCGAGGACGTCGGCCCGAAGCTCGTCGTAGACCAGGACCAGTTCGCAGTCCGGCAGCGCCCGGTGCAGATCGGCGATCGCGGCCGGATCGGCGCCCTCCGCCGGCGCCGCGGGCGCCAGCAAGACCAGCGCGGTGCGTCGTGGGCCGAGGAGCCGACGCACCGCCGACGGCGTCAGGCCGGGCGTGCAGACCGGGGCGACGGGCAGGTCCGGCCCGTCCCAGACGGCGCGGCCGGCCACGATCAGCAGCAGGGGGGCGTCCGCCGGCGCGGCGTCGGTGCGGGGGCCGGTTCTGTGGGGAGGCACGAGCGTCATGCGACCTGGCCGATCGGGATGATCTCACGCGGGCCGCGAACCGGCCGGGGCAGGCTGCAGCGTAAGATTTCCGACCACTTGCGGCAAGGAAAAATCGACGCCTCGGCGGGAAGCCGGTCGCGGCGGACGCGAGCGGCCGGTCAGTCGAGGAGGCGGGACAGGTCCTGCAGGACGGGCGAGAGCTGTTCCGCCGTGCGCTGGCGGGCTTCGGCCGTGGTGTAGACGCCGGCCTCCAGCCGACGCTTCGCCTCGGCCACGCGATCGGCCCTCACCTCGGGTTCGGCCTCGATCCGGCTCCGGCCTGCCTCCACCAGGGAACGCATGTCGGCCACCTTGTGCGCCGAGGACGAGATTTCCAGCTTCTCGCCGGCCGAGTGCCGGACGTCGCCAGCCTTCGCTTCCGCGAGCTTGCGGGCTTCGGCATCGGCTTCGCCGCGCTGTGTCTGCTGGAAGCGGGCCAGGATGCGCGGGTCGGAAACCAGCGGCCGTTCGATCTTGTTCGCGCCCATCCGAACCCTCCCCGACTTGATGACATTGTCCGCTCGCTCACTTGAGGGTAGCAAACCCGGGACCAGTTGGCGCGTCCCTTTCGCCTTGGCGACCACGCGGTACCTCCTGCTCCCACGACATCGGCTCTATTGTTAGATTCTTTAACATTGAGTGATATTCGATGATCGCTTCGGTTCGAACAGGGGGCGATCCACACTCCAACGTCACGAAAATGGAAAAAGCACCTCAAGTTTTGCGCCGCCGCGACCGATAGCAGTCACAAGTTCGCCACCTAGGTCCCACGCCGTCGGGGTGCCGGAGGAACTACGCAGACGGCACGAACCCCGGCCCCGACCAGGGGCGCCATCAGGCAAGGACGTCTGAACCACTGTACTTTCAAGGAGGAATCGGAACATGCGCATCAACACGAACACGGCCGCGATCAACGCCCAGCGCAACCTGTACAACACCGAGATGAAGCTGAACAAGTCGCTCGAGCGCCTCAGCTCGGGCCTGCGCGTCAACCGTGCCGGCGACGACGCCGCCGGCCTGGCCATCAGCGAGAACCTGAAGTCGGACATCCGCGCCCTGGAGCAGTCCTCGCGCAACGCCGCCGACGGCATCTCGGTGATCCAGACCGCGGAAGGCGCCCTGGACGAGGTCAACGGCATCCTGATCCGCATGCGCGAGCTCGCCCAGCAGGCCGCCAACGAGACCCTGGGCGCCAGCGAGCGCGTGTACCTGAACACGGAATTCCAGGCCCTGTCCGGGGAGATCACCCGCATCTCCGACACGTCCGAGTTCAACGGCATCCAGCTGCTGGACGGGTCGGCCGGCACGCTGGACATCCAGGTCGGTCTCGGCAACGCCGCCGAGGACCGCATCTCGGTCACGTTGGCCACCAACCGCGATGCCACCACCCTGGGCATCAACGCGAGCGTGCTGACCGGCGTCGACAACACCACCGCGTTGGCCTCCATCGCGACGGTCGAGACCGCGATCAACACGGTCAGCGGTGCCCGCGCCGACCTGGGCGCCGCCCAGAACCGGCTCGAGTCGACGATCCGCAGCATCGGCAACGCGGTGGAGAACCTCTCGGCTGCGAACTCCCGCATCCGCGACGTCGACATCGCGGCGGAGACCTCGGCCATGACCTCCGCGCAGATCCTGCAGCAGGCCGGCGTGGCCGTCCTCTCGCAGGCCAACATGACGCCCCAGACGGCGTTGATGCTGCTGCAGGGCTAAGCCTGCGGCAGGGGATCGCCGGCGGGGCTTCGGCCCCGCCGGCGGTGACGCACCAGGGAGGGCGACATGAGCACCATTTCCTTCGGCGGCCTGGCCTCCGGGCTGGACACCGGCAAGATCGTCACGCAGCTGCTCGCGATCCGCCGCCAGCCGATCGACCGCCTCGAAGCCCAGAAGACCAAGTTCAGCGCGACCAAGATCGCCCTGCAGGGCGTGGAGTCCCGCGTGCGCGGCCTCATGGAAGCCGCCGCCGCCCTGGACACCAACAACGAGTTCGCCTCGCTGTCCGCCACCTCCAGCAACGAGGCCCTGCTGACCGCGACCGCGGGCGCCCTGGCCATGCCCGGCGGCTACGACCTCGTGGTCACCGACCGCGCCCAGGCGCAGAAGGAACGCTCGCAGGGCTTCGACGCCGCGAGTTCCAGCGTCGGGACCGGCACCTTCTCCATCACGGTCGGCGGCCAGACCACCGACCTGCTGATCGCCGAAGGCACCAGCGGCCTGGCCGACCTGGCCTCGGCCATCAACAACAGCGACGCCGGCGTGACCGCCACCGTCCTGTTCGACGGCTCCGAGACCGGCGGCTACTACCTCTCGCTCACCGCCGAGGAGACCGGCACCGCCGCGGCCTTCACCATCGACGCCAGCGGCCTGACCGGCGGCACCGCGCCCGTGTTCGGCAACGTGCAGCAGGCGCAGAACGCCGCCTTCACCATCGACGGGCTGCCCGTCACCTCGCAGACCAACACCGTGGCCAACGCGATCCAGGGCGTGACCCTCAACCTGGCCGGCGCCGACGAGGGCTCCACGGTGCACCTGGACATCGCCACCGACGGCGAGGCCATCGAAGCCAAGGTCCAGGCGTTCGTGGACGCGTACAACGACCTGTTCGCCTACATCGACGAGCAGGGCGGCGAGGAAGGCGTCCTGCGCGGCGACAGCACCGTGCGGTCGCTCGTGGCCAAGATCCGCACCGACATCACCTCGCGCCTGAGCGAGGGCCCGATCACGATGCTCTACCAGGTGGGGATCCGGCAGGCCGAAGGCGGGGATCTGTCCTTCGACACGTCGGTCTTCCAGCAGGAACTGGCCGGCGACTTCGCCGCCGTGCGCGACCTCTTCATCAGCAGCACCGGCCACGAGGGGACGGTCGCGAAGCTCGGCGAATCCCTCGACGCCGTCCTGGACTCGGTCGACGGCGTCTTCAAGCTGCGCAGCTCGGCCATCGACGAACGCATGGAGTCGATCGACGACACGATCGCCCGCTACGAACTGAGCGTCGACAGCTACGAGAAGACACTCAACGCCCGGTTCACCGCCATGGAGACCCTGCTGTCCACCCTGCAGGCCCAGAGCGGTTACCTGTCCGCGATCTCGACCAGCAGCAGCAGCTGAGAAAGGCCCAGCTCCATGGTCCACCAGGGAATCCGCCAGTACCAGCAGACGACGATCTGCACCCAGAGCCCCGAGCGGCTGATCGTCATGCTCTACGAAGGAACCTTGCGCTTCCTGGAGAGCGCCCGGACCGCCGCCCGGGACGGCGACCTCCCGGCCATGGGGCGGCACGTGGGCCGCGCCCAGATGATCGTCCTGGAACTGCAGTGCAGCCTCGACCGCGAGGTCGGCGGCAACGTGGCGGCCAATCTGGACTCCCTCTACGGTTTCATCCTGCGGGAACTGACCGCCCTGCGGCTCGACGCCGATGTCCAGCACATCGCGGACATCCGCCGCGTCCTGCTGCCCCTGCTGGCGGCCTGGCGCGCGATCCCCCCCGGCACGGCCGAGGCGTCGCGTCGCCGGCCGGACCGCGCCTTCGCCGGGACGGGCACGGATGTTGCGGGTCAACACACGGGTACGAAGTCGGAGACCACATCCGAGCTTCAATCGGAACTTTGCTTGGCAGTGTGAGATGGATGAAAG
>JAURXS010000427.1 GCA_030654305.1 bacterium
CGTCGTCGACGCTCGCGAGCAGGCGCGCGGACGCCGGCTTGGCGGCCGTGCCGGCGCGCACCGAGCCGGGCCGGTGCTGCTCGCTCTCGACGAAGGCGATCATGTCGGCGGCCAGGTCCATCTCGGTGACGTTGCCCGCGAACGAGGTCAGCTTCTGCAGGCCGCCCTGCCGCACGTCGGCGCGCCACAGATCGATGTCCCGGCCCTCCCCCACCCGCAAGGTGATCCAGCGGCCGTCGCGCGACCAGAACGGGGGATCCTCGGGCGTGGAGCCGGAGCCCGACAGGCAGGACTGCGACAGCGGCGCGAGGTCGCTCTCGGCACCGGTGGCGAGGTCGCGCACGAACAGGCTCTTGAGGTTGAGGTAGGAGCGCAGCGCGTCGGCGCGGTCCATGTAGTAGGCGAGCCGGCGGCCGTCGGGCGAGAACGCGGCCAGCGAGGCGTGGCGGTCGGGGTCGCTGATGAGCGTGATCTCGCCGCCGGCGGCCGGGATCAGGCCCACGCGCTGCTCCTCGTCGACCAGGGTCGAGAAGCGCTCGTTGTAGGTCAGCGCCAGCGTCGCGCCGTCGGGCGACCAGGCGACGTGCGACGGGTACAGCGGCGCATGCGTGAGCTGCGCGGGCTCCGTCGGCGCGGGCCCGTCGCGCTCCACCGGCACGATCCAGAGCTGGTCGTAGTCCTCGGGATGATCGAGGCGGTCCAGCACCGTCCAGTCGGCGCGGTCCTCGTCTTCGGCCGCGGTGTCCGCTGCGGCCTCGGCCGGTGCCGCCAGCACGGCCAGGCGCGTTCCGTCGGGCGACCACCAGTAGGCGCTCAGGCCGTCGGGCAGGTCGGTGACCGCGCGCGGCTCGGTGCCGTCGAGCGGGTTGACCCAGACCTGGGTCTGTTCGCCGCGCTTGGCCAGGTAGCTCAGGGCGCCGTCGGGACGCCAGCCGACCCCGCCCACGACGTGCTCGTCGTAGGTCACGCGGCGGGGCTCCCCGCCCCGGACCTCGGCCACCCAGATCTCGCGGCGGTTCTTGTCCGCTTCCAGGTCCCGCCAGCGCTTCAGGTACGCCACGCGCGTCCCGTCGGGGGAGACGGCGGGTGCGGTCAGCGTCGGCACCTGCAGGAAGGCCTCGACCGTGAACGCGTCGTCGGCGCGCGCCGACGGGGCCGCGGCGCCGCACAGCAGGACCGCGCAACAGCAGACGAGCAGGGACTTCATCGAGCCTCCCGGCGGGTGACGGTCAGACCTTCTTCTGCTCTTTGGCCCAACTGTCCTTGAGCGACACGGTGCGGTTGAACACCGGCGCGCCGGGGCGCGAGTGCCGCGCGTCGGCGCAGAAGTAGCCGTGCCGCAGGAACTGGCAGCTGTGGCCGGGCTCGGCCGCGGCCAGCCCCGGCTCGAGCTTGCAGCCCTTCAGGATGGTGAGCGACTGCGGGTTCAGGCAGTCCAGCGGATCGGCGCAGCCCTCCGAAACGCCCGGGAAGGGGTCGCTGAACAGCTGCTCGTAGAGGCGCACTTCGGCGTCGAGCGCGTGGGGCGCCGAGACCCAGTGCAGCGTGCCCTTGACCTTGCGCTCGTCGGGGGTGCCGCCGCCGCGGGACTGCGGGTCGTAGGTGCAGCGCAGCTCGACGATCCGGCCCGCGTCGTCCTTCACGACCTCGTCGCAGACGACGTAGTACGCGTGCTTGAGCCGCACCTCGCGGCCCGGAGCGAGGCGGAAGAACTTCGGCGGCGGGTTCTCCTGGAAGTCGTCGCGCTCGATCCACAGCTCGCGCGAGAAGGGCACCTCGCGCTCGCCCGCGGACGGGTCCTCGGGGTTGTTCAGGCAGTCGACCAGCTCTTCCTCGCCCTCGGGGTAGTTGGTGATGACGAGCTTCAGCGGGTCCAGCACCGCCATCACGCGCGGCGCCGACAGGTTCAGCTCCTCGCGCAGGCAGTGCTCCAGCAGCGCGTACTCGACGGTGCTGGCGGCGCGCGCCACGCCGATGCGGTCGCAGAAGTCGCGGATCGCGCTGGCGGTGTAGCCGCGGCGGCGCAGGCCGCAGATGGTGGGCATGCGAGGGTCGTCCCAGCCGTCGACCAGGCCGTCCTGCACCAGCTTGAGCAGCTTGCGCTTGCTCATGACCGTGTGCGTGAGGTTGAGGCGCGCGAACTCGATCTGCTGCGGCCGGTAGACGCCGAGCTGCTCCAGGAACCAGTCGTACAGCGGGCGGTGGACCTCGAACTCCAGCGTGCAGATCGAGTGGGTGATGCCCTCGATGGAGTCCTCGAGCCCGTGCGCCCAGTCGTACATCGGGTAGAGGCACCACTGGTCGCCGGTACGGTGGTGCTCGGCGTGGCGGATGCGGTAGACCAGCGGGTCGCGCAGCAGCATGTTCGGCGAGGCCATGTCGATCTTCGCCCGCAGGACCTTGGACCCGTCGGGGAACTCGCCGGCGCGCATGCGGCGCAGCAGGTCGAGGTTCTCGGCGGGCGCGCGGCCGCGGCACGGGCTGTCGGAGCCCGGCGTCTTGACGGTGCCGCGCGTCTCCTTGATCTGCTCGTCGGTCTGGTCGTCGACGTAGGCCTTGCCGGCGTTCACGAGCTGCTCGGCCAGCTCGTACATGCGCTCGAAGTAGTCCGAGGCGAAGAACAGCCGGTCCTCCCAGTCGGCCCCGAGCCAGCGCACGTCCTCGACGATGGAGGTCACGTACTCGTGCTCCTCCTTCTCGGGGTTCGTGTCGTCGAAGCGCAGGTTGAACTTGCCGCCGAACTTCTGGGCCAGCCCGTGGTTGAGGCAGATGCTCTTGGCGTGCCCGATGTGGAGGTAGCCGTTGGGCTCGGGCGGGAAGCGCGTGTGGACGCGGCCGTCCCAGCGGCCCGTGCGGTTGTCCTCGCGGATGATCTCTTCGATGAAGTTGTTCGGCGTCTCGGACATGGGACCTCGCTCGTGAGGACATGAGTTGCGCGGGCGGCCGGCCAGGCCGCGGTCGCCGACAACACTAGGCTCGGGAGCGGGGACTGTCCAGCGGGAGTGCCCCTCCCCCTCAGCTCCCGGCCAGGAACTTCTCCGCCAGCGCCACGCTGTCCGCCGGGCTGACCTTGATCCGCTCGTCGAGGATGCGCCCGTCCTCGCCCACGATCCAGTGCGAGCGGATCACGCCCTCGTACTTCTTGCCGTACATGCTCTTCTCGCCCCAGGCGCCCCACTTCGCCAGCACCTTGTGGTCGGGATCGGAGAGCAGGTCGAACGCCAGACCCTGCTGCTCCTTCCAGCGGGCCAGCGCCGCCGGCGCGTCGGGGCTGATCCCGAGGATCACGACCCCCTTCTTCGCGAAGCGCGGCAGCGCCTCGGAGAAGCCGCAGGCCTGGGCGGTGCAACCCGGCGTGTTGGCCTTGGGGAAGGCGAACAGGACCACCTTGCTTCCCAGGTGGTCGGACAGCTTGACCTTCTCGCCCCGCTGGTTCGGCAGCGTGAACGACGGGGCCTTGGTTCCGATCTTCGGCATGGAGCGTCCTCCCGGATGACGTCGTGTCGCGAACGGCGGTCAAGGTAGACGACCCGCCGTCAACGCGCGACCCCGGCCTCCGCGAGGAAACCGGGGTCGGCGCTGACGCGGGATCGCGACGAGGCTAGCTGGAAGCCTTCGCGGCCGCGGCCTTGGCGTCGGCAGCCTTCTGGTCGAAGGCGGCCTTCAGGCCGGCGGCGTCCTTGCCGCAGCAACCCTTGCCCTCGGCGACGGCCTTGGCGCAGCAGGGATGCATGGACGACAGCGCGGCGTCGCAGGCGGCCTTGTCCGCGGCGCACGCGGCCTTCATCTCGGGGGTGCAGGCTTTGCCGTCGGCGGAGGCGTGAGCCGCGCAGGCGGCCTTGTCGCCGGTGCAGGCGGCCTGGGCGCCGCAAGCCGACTTCACGCCGTCGGTGGAAGCGTGGCCCGAGCAGGCGGCCTTGTCGCCGGTACAGCTGGCCTTGCAGCCCTCAGCGGTCTTGGTCGCGCAGGCGGCCTTGTCGCCGGCGGCGGCCTTCTGCGCACAACCCGGCCCTCCGGCCTGGGCGCCGATCGCCACCAGGGCGACGACGGACAGGGCGACGACCAGGAGCGTGATCAGTTTCTTCATGACGGTTCCTTTCCACGTTGTCTCGTCGGGTCATCCCTCGCGCCGCCCGGAACCGAAACGGGCCCCCGGCCGCGAGGAAGGAATACATACTTTAGCTATATGCGATCCCCGGGGCAACAGTTCCCGACATCACTTGAAATTTGCGGATACTGACAAGGAATTGTCAGGTTGGGTGCCGAGGAGCTTGGCAGTGCGGATGGGCCCGTGCCGGGGGGCGCTTGCCGGTCACATCCTGTGACCGGCTCGCTCGGCTGCCGACCCTCTGCGCCCTCCTGGCGCAGAGGGCCTGCAGACGCCCCCGGAACGGGCCCATCCGCACTGCCAAGCTCCTCTGCGCTCAGTCCAGGACAACCTCGACAGGGCAGTGATCCGAGCCGTGGATGTCGGAAAGGATGGAAGCGGAGCGCAGGCGTGGTCGCAGGGAGGCAGAGATGAGGGCGTAGTCGATGCGCCAGCCGATGTTGCGGGCGCGGGCGTCCACGCGCCAGGTCCACCAGGTGTAGTGTCCCCCGCCGGTCTCGAACTCCCGGAAGGTGTCCACGAAACCGGTGCGGATGAGGGCGTCGAAGCCGGCGCGCTCCTGGGGGGTGAAGCCGGCGTTGTTCACGTTCTGCTTCGGGTTGGCCAGGTCGATCTCGCGGTGGGCGACGTTGAAGTCGCCGCAGACGACGACCGGCTTCACCCGCTCGAGCTCCCGCAGGTAGGCCAGGAAGGCCGCGTCCCAGCGCATGCGGTCCGGCAGCCGCAGCAGGCCGCGCTGCGCGTTGGGCGTGTAGACCGAGACCACGAACAAGTCGGGGAACTCCAGCGCCAGCGTGCGCCCCTCGTCGTCGAGACCGGACAGCACGCCGCCGCACCGCACGTCCAGGGGCGCGGTCCGCGTCATCACCGCCACGCCGGAATAGCCGGGCTTGCGCGCCGGGTTCCAGAACTCGTGGTAACCCTCCAGCCCCGCGGCCGCCTGTTCGGGCAGGGCCCGCGTCTCCTGCAGGCAGAGCACGTCCGGGGCGACCCGGGCGATCGACTCGCGCAGGCCCTTGCCCAGGGCGGCGCGCAGGCCGTTGACGTTCCACGAAACGATGCGCATGGGCCTCCCCGCGCCGCGACGGGCACGGTTCTTCCAGTCAGGTGACAGGGAGCGGTCCAGGGGACCTTTCCCATGGGGGATCGTGAGGGAGCGGACGGCGCCGGGGTTTCTTCCCGGATCCCAGCGTTCCCTCGCAAACAGAGCGAGGGCGACATGAACACTTGCAGAACGCTACGATACCTGCAGCTCGCGGCCGTGGCGATCCTGGCCCTGGCGCCGGCCGGCGCGGCTCTCGCCAGCGACCTGTCCGGCGTGATCACCGCCGAGTACGTCGGGCCGCACGGGATCGGCGAATGGCGCTACACCCTGGCCGTGAACTGGCAGAACCAGCCTTCACGTGGGCTCAGCCACCTCAACCTGTCCCTGGGCGCGGGCACGACCT
Source organism: bacterium (assembly GCA_030654305.1). Lineage (NCBI taxonomy): Bacteria > bacterium. The sequence continues at coordinate 5,557 of JAURXS010000427.1, forward strand.
GCACCGAGAACGACCTCGCGGCCGGCGTGCTGTGGGGTTTCAACGCCGGCATGGTGATCCACTCCGATCTGACGCGCGAGATCCTCTGCCTGGCCCAGTACGAGGTCGATGGCGACCCGTCGCTGAACATCACGGAGCCGTTGCTGAAATTCGAGCCCCATCCCGGCTCGATCAGGGGGCCGGGACCCGTCGGCTGGGGCCGGCTCGTGTTCTACTCCAACAAGCCGCCGGCGGCGATCGTCACGCCGAACAGCTTCCTGAGCCAGAAGTTCGGCACGTACAGCAGCTTCGGCCAGGTGACCGGCGTGTTCCCGGCGCTGCCGTGCGATCCCGTCGATGCGGACGCATCGGCTTGGGGCGACGTGAAGGCGATGTACGGCGACCGCTGACCCGCGGTCCGCAGGCACGATCAACCGCGCCGGGCGAGCACCTCCAGCTGGTAGGGGAGGTCGCGCCCGGCGCGCGGCGTTCCCAGCCGGTCGAGACTCGCCAGCCGCTGGAGGTCGCTGCGACCCAGCAGCGCGTCCCACTGCCGGGGCGTGTAGGTGCGCAGGTCGTAGACGTGGTCCCGATGCTCTTCGACGCCGGCCCGGCTCACCACCAGGTGGCTGATCACCCGCTCGAGGCGCGGGCCGATCCCGTCCGGGCCCGGCGGCAGGTAGTTCACGACCTGGGTCACGCGGATCCCGCCGCGCGACGCCGTCCAGACATCCTCGTCCGGCGGTTCGCCCTGTGGGCTCGTCAAGCTGAGGCCTAGGACGTAGACGCCGCCGGGGCGCAGCAGTCGGGCCATCCCGTCCAGGTGGGCCCGCGCCGCGCGATCGTCCGGTAGGTGGCGGAAGGAATTGTCGGGCAGGTAGGCGACGTCGACCCCGCCCGGCGGCAGCAGGTCGCCGCAGTCGGCCATGTCGGCCACCAGCACCTCGGCCACCAGCACCTCGTCCCTTGCAGCCAGGCCACGGCGGCGCAGCCGGCGGCGGGCGTGGCTCGCCATCGCGGCGCTCACGTCGAAACCGACGGCCCGGCGGCCCCTGGCCGCCCACTCCCGCAGGCAGCGCCCGGTGCCGCAGGCCGGCTCCAGCCACAGGCGCGGGCCGTCTTCCAGGACCGCCCAGGCCGCGACGATCGCGTCCAGGACGTCCAGCTCGGCGGCCGTCCCGGGTGCGGCCAGGATGTCGTAGACGACGGGATCGTCGTAGAAGCCGCCGCCGCCGTCGCCCTTCACGATCCGGGTGCGGCCGGGATGGGCGCCGGTTCCCCGCGATCGCCGATGTTCACGTAGGTCACGTCGGCGCCGGTCACCTTGACGGCCTCGCCGTCGCGGCGCTCGGCTTCGACCTCGATGCGCACGGTGACGGAGGTGTGCCCCGTCCGCTCGATCTCGGTGTAGAAGCTGACGAGGTCGCCCACCCGCACCGGGGCGTGGAAGACGACCTTCTCCATCGCCACGGTCACCACGCGGCGGCAGCCGTGGCGGTGGGCGGCCACGGCGCCGGCCTGGTCGATGTGGCTGAGGATGACGCCGCCGAAGATGGTGCCGTGGGCGTTGGTGTCGCGCGGCATCATCAGCACGCGGATGGCGGGTTCGCGGCGGGTCTGGCTCATGCGCGTCCTTCCGGGTCGCGGCGGCGCCGGTGCGGGCCGGCGCCGCCGCGGTGGGGTCAACCTTCGGCGCGAGGCGCCGGCTGCGGCTTGCGCCGCTCGGCGTCGGCCGCTTCGATCATCAGGTCCACGGCGCGATCGAGCTGCGGATCGCGGCGGTGTAGGCGGTCGGCCGGGGTCAGCGCGACCGGCACGTCCGGCACGCAGCCCGCCCCGTCGCGCTTGGCCTCCTGGGGGCGGCCGTTGCGCTCGAGGCGGTGCTCGTCGCCCCAGATCCACCAGCCGCGGAAGGGCAGGCGCACGAAGCCGCGGTAGCGGTTGGCGAAGGCGCCGGTGGAGATGACGTTGCCGCCGGTCTCGGCGCCGATCACCGGCCCGCGGCCGATGGTCTGCATCGCGTGGCTGAAGATCTCGGCGTTGGAGTAGCTGCCCTCGTTGCAGATCACCGCCACCGGTTTCGACCAGCGGGTGAAGGTCTGGCGCTCGGTCTGCGGGTAGCCGACCTCGCCGTCGCGGCTGATCGTGAAGGCGTGCACCGGCTGCGTCAGGATCGTCAGCAGCAGGTCGGTGGTCCAGCCGCCGCCGTTGTCGCGCACGTCGATGACCAGCGCCTCCTTGCCGTCGGCGGCGGCGAACAGCTCCTGCTGGAAGCGCTCGACCTCGCCGAGGCCCATGCCCTGGATGTGCACGTAGCCGACGCGGCCGTCGCTGCGCCGTTCGGCGGCGTCGCGGCGCTCGCGCTCGGTCGCGAGGTACTGCAGCTGGCGCTCGTCGGTCCACTTCTGGGGCACGACCTCGAACTCGAGCCGTTCGCCCCCGCGCCGCGCCTCGATCCACAGCGGGACGCCGGCGCCGTTCTCCAGCGCGGCCTCCAGGCTCGCTTCACGGCCGACGGTCCGGCCCCCGACCGACAGCAGCAGGTCGCCCGGCCGCAGGCGGGAGCGCTCGCGGTCGCAGGGCCCGTTGCGCAGGACGCGGGACACCTTCAGGCCCTCGCCGTCGTGGGCGGGATCGAACTCCAGGCCGAGCCAGCCGTCGTCGCCGTAGTCGCCGATCGGCTCCCAGCCCGGCCGGTAGCCCATGTGGCTGGCGTTCAGCTCACCGAGCATCAGGTTCATGACGTCGCCGAAGTCGGTGTCGTGGGCCACGCCCTTCACCCAGGCGGCGTACTTGCCGCGCAGTCCGGGCCAGTCGACGCCGTGCATGTCGGGGTCGTAGAAGCGGTCGCGCAGGGTGCGCCAGGCCTCGTCCATGACGTGCAGCCGCACGGCAGGACGGTCGATGGTCAAGCGCGCGGTGAAGCTCACGGTCTCGGTCTTGCCGCCCTCGGCCGGCGTCGTGGCCGGCTTGCCGCCCTTGAGGTAGGTGAAGGTCTTGCCCTTGGCGTCCAGGTAAGGGCGGCGGGGTTTCGCGTCGCCCTCGGTCACGGCCTTGCGGTCCTCGCCGAAGCGGTCCACCGACCAGAGGTCGCTCGCCTCCCCCCGCTGCGCCAGGAAGTAGACGCGGTCGCCGTGGGGCTCGGCGGCCACGGGCCGCTCGTCGTCCGGCAGGTTCGTGAGGCGGCGGCCACGCAGGTGGATGTCCTGGAAGTCGACGGTGACGACGATCTTCTCCTTCTCTTTCTCCTTATCCTTGTCCTTGTCGCCGTCCTTGTCGCCGCCCTTCTCCTTGTCGGCGTCCTTCTTCTTCTCGTCGCGCGACTTCTGCTCGACCTCCCACTGCTCGCGCGTGCGCTCGTGGTCGGCGAGCGTGAGGTAGAGCGCGTAGACGTCGTGGCCGCGGTCGCCGGGGTCGTGGGCGTGGCGCGTGGTGGACCAATAGAGCTGGCGGCCGTCGGGCGACCAGACCGGGTTCTCGTCGTAGGCGGGGTGGCGCGTGACGTTCACGGCCTCGCCCCCCTCGGCGGGCACCAGCCAGATGTCGGTGTTGAAGTCGCGGTCGGCGCGGCCGATGGCGAGCCAGCGGCCGTCGGGCGACCAGGCGAAGGAGTCCAGGTCCCAGTGGCGCACGAGCGTCTCGTCGCCGGACCCGTCCGCCTTCATGACGTGCAGGTCGCCCAGCCCCCGCACGTAGGCGATGCGGCGGCCGTCGGGGGACCAGGCGGCGCGACCGCAGGGCACGTTGCCGCCGGTCAGGCGCACCAACTCGTGGCGACGGGCCGTGCGCAGCCGGGCGTCGTCCCCGTCGCCGGAGACGAGCAGGTAGACGGCGTCCTCGCCGTCGCGGTCGCTGACCAGCAGCAGGGTGTCGGCGCCGCCGGGACGGAAGGCGGGCGTTTGCTCGAGGGCGGGGCCGGGCACCGCCACGACGGCGCGCCCGCCCTGCTTGCGGTTCAGCAGCACGATCTCGCCGGCGATCGCCAGCGCGAGCTCGTCGCCGTCGTCGGCAACGGCGAGGTCGTCGGCGTCGGCGGTCTTCGTCTCGACGACCACCGGGTTCTCGATCTGGTCGGCGGCCACGTCGATGGCGAGGCGGCGGGGCTCGCCGGCGCCGGGCTCGAACAGGTAGAGGTCGGTGCCGCGCTCCAGGACCAGGCGGCGGCCGGCCAGGCCGAGAGAGGCCGCGCGCACGCCGTCCCCCTCGAAGAACGTCAGCTGGCGCTTGCCGGCGCCGTCGGGGCCCATGGTCCAGACGTTGGCGGTCAGCGCTGCGTCCTGGTCCGACAGCCAGGTGATCCGGCCGTCGGGCGCCACCATGGGGTTGGTGTCGTAGCCGCGGTTGGCGGTCAGGGCCGCCGGGTCGCCGCCGCGCGTCCAGGCGTAGATCTCCCGCTGGTAGGTGCCGCGGTAGCGCATGCGCCCGCCGCCGGTGCTGCCCTCGGCGTAGACGAAGGTGCGGCCGTCGGCGGTGGCGACCTCGTCGGCGAAGACGTCGACCAGGCGCACGGGCTGGCCGCCGGTCACCGGCACGGCGTGGATCTGGGGCGACATCGGGTAGTCGAACAGGCGCCGCGACGTGAAGTAGACGGTGCGTCCGTCCGGGGAGAAGGCGCGTGGGACGTCGCCGGTGCCGGAGAAGGTGAGGCGGGTCGGCGGGCCGCCCGCCAGGGGCATGACGAACACGTCGTCGTCGCCGAAGCGGTTGGAGGCGAAGGCCAGGCTGCGGCCGTCGGGCGAGAAGACCGGCGCCGTGTCGTAGGCCCGGTGGGCGGTCAGGCGGGCCGCCTCCCCGCCCTGCGACGGCACGCGCCACAGGTCGCCCTGGAAGCTGAAGACGACCGTCTCGCCGTCGGGGCGGAGCGCCGGGCTGCGCGGCATGAAGACCTCGGCCGCGTGGGCGGCCGGGGACGCGATGAGCAACAGGATGGCCGCCGCGGCCACGAACTTCGAGGTCATCGATCGCCTCCAGGTAGGGCGTGGGTCGCCCGGCCGCCGGGGGCCGCCGGCGCCGGTTGCGGGGCATCCTAGCCGCGGTCCGCTCCGCGGGGCAACCCC
>JAURXS010000428.1 GCA_030654305.1 bacterium
CAGGCAGAACAGCATCAGGCCGATGCCCAGCATGCCGTACACGCCGAACAGCGCCGTGTGGCCGTGCAGCGGGGTCAGGTTGAGGCCCTGCATGTAGTAAAGCGGCAGCGGCGGGTTGATCAGGAAGCCGAACAGGCCGGCGCCCACCAGATTCCAGAACGCTACCGCGATGAAGCAGTAGATCGGCCACTTGTAGGCCTCGAGCCACGGCTTGGCGCGGCTGAGCGAGAGGTTGTGGTAGGCCTCGAAGCCCATCAGCACCAGCGGCACCACTTCCAGGGCGCTGAAGGTGGCGCCCAGCGCGAGCACCGCCGTCGGGGTGCCCGTGAAGTAGAGGTGGTGGAAGGTACCGATGATGCCGCCGGCCAGGAACACGTTCGTGGAGAAGAGCGTGGCGGCGGTCGCCGTCTTCACCTTCAGCAGACCCAGGCGCACGAAGAGGAAGGCGATGACCACGGTGGCGAAGACCTCGAAGAAGCCCTCCACCCACAGGTGCACCACCCACCAGCGCCAGTACTCGGCGATGGCCAGGTTGGTCTGCCGCCCCCACATCAGCCCCGCGCCGTAGAAACCGGCGATGGCCACGCAGGAGATCACCAGCATCACCAGCAGCGGGCGGTTCTGGTCGGCCCGCCGCAGGGCCGGCCGCAGCGAGGCGACCATCAGCCCGAGCCACAGGAACAGCCCGACCAGCAGCAGGATCTGCCACAGCCGGCCCAGGTCGACGTACTCGTAGCCCTGGTGCCCGAACCAGAAGTTCCCGATCAGGCCCAGCCGCTGCATGATGCCGAACCACTGGCCGGCCAGCGAGCCGACGACCACGATCAGCAGGGCGCCGAACAGCACGTTCACTCCGAGCCGCTGGAAGCGCGGCTCGTGCCCCGACACCGCCGGCCCGATGAACAGCCCGGTCGCCAGCCACGAGGTGGCGATCCAGAAGATGGCCAGTTGGACGTGCCAGGTGCGCGACAGCGAGTACGGCAGCACGGCGCTCAGGTCCAGGCCGTAGAAGCCGTTCCCCTCCACGCCGTAGTGGGCGGTGACGGCGCCCAGGACGACCTGCACGACGATCAGGGCGGTGACCACCCAGAAGTATTTCAGCGTCGCCTTCATGGAAGCCGTCGGGGACAGCGCGAGCAGGGGGTCCTGCTCGGGCAGGACGCCGGGATCGAACCCCTCCTCGCGGTTGGCCGCGTAGTACCAGGCGAGCAGCGCGATGCCGGCGATCAGCAGGATCACCGAGAAGCCCGTCCAGAGGATGAGGCTGCCGGTGGGCCGGTTGCCGACCAGGTTGTCCGGCGGCCAGTTGTTGGTGTAGGTGATGTCGGCGCCCGGGCGCTCGGTGACGCAGACCCAGGAGGCCCAGAAGAAGAAGGCCGTCAGGTCCTGCAGCCGGTCGGGATCGCCGACCGTGGCCTCGCGCATGGCGTAGGCCTCGCGCAGGTCGGCCTGCGCCGGGTCGCCGCCGAACAGCCCGCGGAAGTGGTCCGCCACGACGCGCACCGCCGCGACCCGCGCCGCCGACAGATGCAGGTCGCCGGACCCGGCATCGTAAGTGTTGGACCGCAGCTCGGCCTGCAGCCGCGCCTCGAGGGCGGCGCGCGTCTCGACGTCCAGTCGGTCCGCGTCGACGCCGTGTTCCGCGCGCGACCAGGCGTTCAGCATGACCTCGGCCTCGCGGTGCAACCAGTCAGCCGACCAGTCCGGCGCCAGGTAGGCGCCATGCCCCCAGACCGAGCCCAGCTCCTGCCCGCCCGTGGACTGCCAGACGTTCTGGCCGTCCTTGATGTCCTGCCCGGTGAAGAGCACCGCACCGTCGGCGCCCACCACCCGGGCGGGGACCGGCGGCGCCTGGCGGTAGATCTCCCGCCCGAAGTAGCCGAGTACGGCAAAGGAGAGCCCCACCACCAGCCCGAAGACGATCCAGAGTCTCTTGTAACTCATCACACCATCCTTTCCGTCGTGATCACACGGTCCCGAACTCAGAATCTCAACGCATCCACATATCCGCTAACTAGGCAAAAAAGGGGCCGACCTTCACTGGGCCAAGTCAGCCACCCGGGTCGTCGTGATCATGCGGGTGAAGCCGTCGCGGACCCCCGCCCATTCCTCGTGCATGGCGCAGGGGTGTCCGGCATCGCAGGCCGGCCGCCCCAGGGCGCAGTCGGTGCGTTCGGCGCTCCCCAGACCGTCGAACACGACCAGCACGTCGCGGATGGGCCGGTTTTCCGCCCCCTCGCGCAGCCGGAACC
>JAURXS010000429.1 GCA_030654305.1 bacterium
CGGACGAGTCGCCTTCTTGAGCCACTCCCGGTGATCCCTGTCGAGCAACGGCGACAATTCCTTCAGGACGCGCTTGTGGTAGGCGTTCAGCCAGCCGATCTCGTCGCGAGTCATCAGCGACTTGTCGATCATCCGACGATCGATCGGGCACAGCGTGACCGGCCGCCAGCGCAGCCACTCCTGGTCCGGCGTCGACAGCTTCTCGTCGCGCTCCACGAAGCAGAGGTTCTCGATGCGGATGCCGAACTTGCCGGCCTCGTAGTGGCCGGGCTCGATCGATAGCAGCTGGCCCGGCAGCAGCGGCACGTTCTTCACGTCGCGGGGCGTGAGTCCCATCGGCCCCTCGTGGACGCCCAGGTAGTGGCCCACGCCGTGGCCGGTGCCGTGGCCGTAGTTGGCGCCGTCGAGCATCAGCGGCTGGCGGGCCAGGATCTCGAGGCGCTGGCCGGACATGCCGCGCGGGAAGGGCGTGCGCGTCAGGTTGATGTTGCCCTGCAGCACGCGCGTGAACATGCGCTTCGCGCGCGGGGTCGGCGGGCCCAGGGCGACGGTGCGGGTGATGTCGGTGGTGCCGTCGAGGTACTGGGCGCCCGAGTCGATCAGGTAGACGCCCTTCGGCTTCAGCTTCGCGTCCGTCCCCGGGGTGGCGCTGTAGTGGACGATGGCGCCGTGGGCCGCGTAGCCGCTGATGGTGCTGAAGCTCAGGTCCTGGAACAGGGGCTGCTCCTCGCGGAAGGCGCGCAGCCGGTCCGAGGCGCTGATCTCGGTCTGGCCGCCGCGGGGCACGGCCTTCTCGAGCCAGCGCAGGAACTTCACCATCGCCGCGCCGTCGCGGACGTGGGCGGCGGCGATGCCGCGGATCTGCACCGGGTTCTTGATCGAACGCAGGTCGGTGACCGGCGTGGCGCCGCGGATCAGCAGGGCCCCGCCGAGCAGGTCGGCGACCCAGCGGCTGGTGGTCGCGGGGTCGACGAGCACGCGCAGCCGGCGCTTGCCGGCGGTGCGGCGCCGACCGAGCGCGCGCAAGTCCGTCGCCACCTTATCGTACGGGCGGATCTTGACGATCCCCTTCAGGCCCCGGCGCACGGCGTCGGTGAGCTTGCCCTCGTCGACGTAGAGCACGGCCTCGCGCCCGGTCACCACCAGGTAGCTGATGACCACCGGCGTGGACTCGATGTCGCGGCTGCGGATGTTGCACAGCCAGGCGATGGCGTCCAGGGCGCCCAGGACGTGGGCGTCGACATCCTGGTCCTTCATCGCCGCGCGCACCCGCGCGAGCTTCGAGGCCGCCTTCTCGCCCGCGTACTGCGGCCCGTGCAGGCGCACCGGAGCGGCCGACGGCGCGGGCCGGTCGGTCCACAGCCGGTCGACCAGGTTGCGCGGCACGTAGCGCACCTCGATGCCCTTCTCGCCCAGGGCCCGCTCGAAGTCGTCGGCCGCGGACATGGACATGACCTGCGGGTCGACGCCCAGGACCTGGCCCTGCTTCAGGTTCCTGCCGGCCCACTCCACGAGCGAGGGCACGCCCGGCGCGCCTAGCTTCATCAGCGCGACGCCGCTGCCCTGCAGCTGCATCTCGGCCTGCAGCCAGTAGCGCGAATCGGTCCAGAGGCCGGCGGCGCGGGCGGTGACCAGGATGTCGGCGACCGAGCCGGTGAAGCCGCTGAGCCAGGCGCGGCGCTGCCAGCAGGCCGGCACGTACTCGCTCTGGTGGGGGTCGACGCTGGGCACGTAGTAGGCGTCGATCTTCTCCTGGCGCATCAGGGCGCGCAGCGCGGCGATCTTTTCGCGGGTGGTCATCGGACGTCGCCTCCGGTTGGGGATCGTTGCGGGGTCGTCAGTGCCAGGCCGGGGTCGCGCGGACCCCGAGGATCGCGGCCAGGTCGGCCTCGAGCGAGACCGCGGGCGTCTCGACGATGCGGCCCAATTCCAGGCCGCCCTCGTAGATGATGAAGGTCGGGACGAGTTCCACGCCGTAGCGGGCCCGGTAGCCGGGCGCGACGCCGTGGCTCTCCTCCCAGGCCAGCGCGGCGGGGTCGTCGGCGCGCCCGACCGCGAGCATCTCCAGGGACTCCGCCTCCAGGCCGCAGGCTGCCATGACTTTCCAGAAGCGGGGCACCTCGCGGCGCGAGTCGGAGCACCAGGTGCCCAGCACGCAGACGACACGCAGGTCGCGGTCCTGGGCGGCGAGCGCCTCGACGACGTCGGGCGAGGGCTGGTAGGATGCGGCCTCCGGCGCCAGTTCCGGTGCGAACGCGCTCCAGGCCTCGCGCGTGAGCGGGCCGATCAGGTAGGGGCCCTTCTCGTGCTCGATGCGGGCGGAGTCGGCGATCGCCGGCGCCGGCGCCTCGTCGGCGGCCAAGGCGACGACGGGTGACACGACCGTCGCGATCAGCAACAACGGCACCGCCAACGCGTATCGGGACATGTCGCGACCTCCCTGGAGGATCCGGCCGGGTTCTGTTGCGCGGGCCCGCGCCGCATCTGTATAGTGATAGCACCTTCCGGGAGGATCCCACAAGCTCGGAGGACTCCGCCCGGCCTCCGTGCCCGCAACCACCGGAGAAGTCCGTGAGCCGCCGCTGCATCGCCCTCGTCCTGGCGCTCGTCATCCCGGCCCTCACGGCCCGGGCGGGGCCCGGCATCGGAGACGACGGCCAGACGGCGCTGCCTACCGGCCGCATCATCGTCAAGCTGCAGGAGACGGCGGGCGTGGTCTTCGCCGACGAGGGACTGAAGTCCGCGACGCCCGCCGCCGCCGCCCGCGTCGCGGGCCTGCTCGGGCGCGCCGCCCCCGGGTTCGCCGCGAAGCGCCTGTTCTCCCGCGACGCGGCGGAGCTCGCAGCCGAGCGGGCCACGGCCCGCGCCCACGGCGGCCGCGACCTCCCCGACCTGAACACCTACGCCGTGCTGGAGCCCGCGCGCCCGGCGGACCGCGACGAGCTGCTGCGGGTCGTCGCCGCCCTGCGCGCCGAACCGGACGTTGCGCACGCCTACCTCGAGCCGGCGGTGCGGCCGGGGGGCAGCCTCACCCTCGTCGCGACGCCCGCCGCCCCGGACCTGCTGACGACCGCGGATTTCTCCACCCTGCAGGGCTACCTCGGCGCACCGCCCGTCGGCATCAACGCGCTGGCCGTGGCCTCGTTGCCCGGCGGCCGCGGCACGGGCGTGCGCGTGCTGGACATCGAAGGCGCCTGGCTGTGGACCCACGAGGACCTGACGGCCCCGGTCCACACCGCCGGCGGGGTCGTCGCGGACCAGGAGTGGCGCAACCACGGCACCGCCGTGCTGGG
>JAURXS010000430.1 GCA_030654305.1 bacterium
CAGCCGAACTTGGTGCCGGTCAGGCCCAGCGAATCGCGCAGCGCCCAGAGCACGGGCGTGGAGGGATCGACGTCCAGCTGCTGTGCGCGGCCGTTGACTTGCAAGGTGGTCATGGAGGGCTCCTGAAAACGGGGGTGTCGGGAATGCGGGGGTTCCCGCGGCCGAGCCCCGGGAAGGGCGCCAGTGTCGACCAGGGCACCCGCCCGGCGTTAGCCTGAACCTGCGCCATGCTTGCCCATTCCTGCGAGCGCGCTGCACAAACGAGCAAGTGCCGATACCATGGCCCGCAGACCTGACACCAGCATCCCGCCATGCCCGATTCTTCCTCCACCCCACCCGCGCCCGGCGCGCGCGCGTCCATCGTCCGGCGCTTGCTGGAGCGGGCGATCGACAGCTCGCCGCACATGCCGCCCGAGATTCCGGGACTGATGCTGATCCGCATCGACCAGCCCTTCCTGAACACCTGCAGCGTCTACGAACCCTGCGTGGCCGTGATCGTGCAGGGCAGCAAGCGGATCACGCTGGGCGACGAGACCCTGTGCTACGGCGAGGATCGCTACCTGATCACGTCGATGGACCTGCCGGTGAGGTCGGCGGTGGTCGAGGCCAGCGCCGAGCGGCCTTACCTCGGCGTGGCCCTACGCCTGGACTGGCGCGAGATCGCCTCGCTGATGCTGGAGTCGCCCGCGGCACCCGCAGGGACCGTGGCCCGCGACAGCCGCGCCATGACCACCGGCGCCATCACCGCGCCCCTGCTCGAAGCCTTTGACCGCCTGCTCGCCCTGCTGGACCAGCCCGAGCACATCCCGGCGCTGGCGCCGCTCATCAAGCGCGAAATCCACTACCGCCTGCTCACGGGCGAGGCTGGCGCTCGCCTGCGCCAGATCGCCACCGTCGACACCCAGAGCCACCAGGTCGCGCGCGCCATCGCCAGCCTCAACGCCCGCTTCACCGAGCCGCTGCGGGTCGAGACACTGGCCCGTGAATCGGGCATGAGCCTCTCCACCTTCCACCACCACTTCAAGACCCTGACGGCCATGAGCCCGCTGCAGTACCAGAAGCAGCTGCGCCTGACCGAGGCGCGCCGCCTCATGCTCTCCGAAGGCATGGACGCCTCCACCTCGGCGTTTCGCGTCGGCTACGAAAGCCCGTCGCAGTTCAGCCGCGAGTACCGGCGCATGTTCGGCGCGCCGCCGTCGAAAGACGTGGCCGACTTCCGCTGGCAGGAGCCAATAACGGCTTGAGGCGGACGCTCTCTCGACAGCCCATAAGCCGTTCGCACTGAGCCTGTCGAAGTGCTCACCGCGCCGCCACCTCGCGCACCGCCGCCAGAAATGCCCCCAGCGCCGACTGGTCGCGCCCGGTGCGCCAGAGGCAGTGCGTGTCGTAGGGCGCGAGCGGCTGGGCCAGCGGCACGAAGGCCACGCCGGGCAGGCCGGCCTGCTGCAATGCGGCGGGCACCAGGCCCACGCCGAGCCCCTGCGCGATGACCGAGACCACGCTCAGCCAGTGCCGCAATTCGAAGGCCAGCGACGGCTCGAACCCCGCGTCCGCGCAGGCCGCGAGGATGCGGTCGTGGTAGTCGGGCGAAACGGCGCGCATCACGATGGCGAAGGCCTCGCCTTTCAGCTGATCGAGCGACAGGACTTTTGCGTTCGCCAGCGGATGGCCTGAAGGCAGGCAGGCCATGAACGGCTGGCTCGACACCAGGATCTGCGAGAAGCCCGCCGGC
>JAURXS010000431.1 GCA_030654305.1 bacterium
GTGGCGCAGGCGGCCGTCCACCGAGGCGGGGTGGCAGAGCAGGCCGACGCGCCGCCCGCGCAGCGGCGCGAAGTCGCGCTCGACCAGGACGTCGAGACCGGTCAGGATGGCGTTGCGGGACATGGCGCCGCCTCGGCTGGAGTTCGGCGCCAGTGTAGGCGGCGGGCGTGCAACTGTCGAGGCGCGGTTGCGTAACCGTCCCTCGCCGGCGCCGGTCCCGGCCCGGTCCCACTACCGAGAGAGGCGGCCCCCCATGCGCACCCCCCTGCTGCGGATCATGCTCGTCGTCGCGTGCTGCGGCGCCGGCGGCCTCGCCGCCGCGACGGACCTCGCCACCGCTCCCGCGCCTCCCGTCGCGCGGGTCGAACCCCACGTCTTCCGCGAGTTCGGCGGCGAGCGCGTCGACGACTACTACTGGCTCAACCAGCGCGAGGACCCCGCGGTGATCGCCTACCTCGAGGCCGAGAACGCCTACGCCGAGTCGGTGCTGGCGCCCACGGCCGCGCTGCAGGAGACGCTCTTCGCCGAGATCACCGGGCGCATCAAGAAGGACGACGACACGGTCCCCTACCTCGACCGCGGCCACTGGTACTACACGCGTTTCGCCGAGGGCCAGGAGTACCCGGTCTTCTGCCGCCGGTCGGACGCGCCGGGCGCGGCCGAGCAGGTGATGCTGGACGTGAACGCCCTGGCCGAGGGCCACGCGTTCTTCCAGGCCCGCGGCACGACGGTCAGCTCCGGCGGCGGCGTGCTGGCCTGGGCCGACGACGCGGTCGGGCGGCGCCTCTACACGATCCGCTTCAAGGACCTGGCGACGGGCGCGGTCCTGCCTGACGCCATCCCCAACGCCAGCGGCAACCACGTCTGGGCCGAGGACGACCGCACCCTCTTCTACACCAAGAAGGACCCGGGCACCCTGCGCTCCTACCAGGTCTGGCGCCACACGCTGGGCGAGGATCCCGCCGGCGATGTCCTGGTCTACCAGGAGGACGACGAGACGTTCGCCGTCGGCGTCGGCCGGACGAAGTCGCGCCGCTACGTGCTGATCACCTGCTACCAGTCGGTGAGCACCGAGATCCGCTACGTGGCGTCCGACCGCCCCCGCGACGGGTTCCGCGTCTTCCAGCCCCGCGAGCGGGACCACGAGTACTCCGTCGACCACCTGGGCGACACGTTCTTCGTGACCACCAACTGGCGGGCCCGCAACTTCCGGCTGATGACCGCCACGGCAGCCGCCACCGGCAAGGAGAGCTGGGGCGAGCTGCTCCCCCACCGCGAGGACGCTCTGCTGCAGGGGGTCGAGCCGTTCCGCGACTGGCTGGTCGCGAGCGAGCGGCGCGACGGCCTGACCCGGCTGCGCGTGCGGCCCTGGCCCGGCGGCGACGGGACCTGGGAGGATCTCGACTTCGGCGAGCCGGCCTACGTCGCCTACCTCGGCGTGAACCGCGAACCCGACACCGACGTGCTGCGCTTCGGCTACGAGTCCCCCACCACGCCCTTCTCGACCTACGACTACGACATGCGCGCGCGCCGCAAGACCCTGCTGAAGCGGGACGAGGTCCTGGGCGGCTTCTCCCCCGACGACTACGCCTGCGAGCGCCTCACGATCGAAGCCCGCGACGGCGCGCGGGTGCCCGTCACCCTGGTGCACCGCCGCGACTTCCCGCGCGACGGCACGCGCCCGCTGCTGCTCTACGGCTACGGCTCGTACGGTTCGAGCACCGAGCCCGACTTCGACTCGGCGCGGCTCAGCCTGCTGGACCGCGGCTTCTGCTACGCCATCGCGCACGTGCGCGGCGGCGACGAGCTGGGCCGCCGCTGGTACGAGGACGGCAAGCTGCTGAACAAGATGAACACCTTCGAGGATTTCATCGACTGCGGGCGCGACCTCGTGGCGGCGGGCTACGCCGACCCGCGACGGCTCTACGCCATGGGCGGCAGCGCCGGCGGCCTGCTCGTGGGCGCGGTGGTCAACCTGGCGCCCGACCTGTTCGCGGGCGTCGTGGCGCAGGTGCCCTTCGTCGACGTGGTCACCACCATGCTCGACGAGTCGATCCCCCTGACCACCGCCGAGTACGACGAGTGGGGCGACCCCCACGACGAGGCGGCCTACCGCTGCATGCTGGCCTACTCGCCCTACGACAACGTCGCGGCCGTGCCGCGCCCCCACCTGCTGGTCACCACCGGGCTGCACGACTCCCAGGTGCAGTACTGGGAACCGGCGAAGTGGGTCGCCAAGCTGCGCCGCCTGAAGGCCGACGACCGCCGCCTGCTGCTGGTCACGAACATGGAAGCCGGCCACGGCGGCGCCTCGGGCCGCTTCCAGCGGCACCGCGAGACGGCGCGGGAGTACGCCTTCCTGTTGGATCTGGCGGGGTTGGCGAGGTAGGGGGCGGCGGCACGGTCGGACAGATGTGGTCAGACGGGCGCGGCGATCCGGTTCTCCGTTTCGACCCGGTTGCGCCCGGCGGCCTTGGCCCGGTAGAGCGCCCCGTCGGCGAGACGGATCAGGTCCTCCGGCGCGTCGGCCGGCGCGGGGGTCAGCGCGCCGCCACCCACGCTGACGGTCACCGGCACGCGGCGCCCTTCGACCAGGAACTCCATGTCGGCCACGGCCTGGCGCACTCGCTCGCCGAAACCGGCGAGCCGGTCGGGCGTTGCATCCGTGATGATCACCGCGAACTCCTCGCCGCCGTAGCGGGCCACAAAGTCGGTCGTGCGGCGGGCTGCGTGCTCGATCGCCTTCGCCACGGCCACCAGGCAGTCGTCACCGACCAGGTGCCCGTAGGTGTCGTTGAAGTTCTTGAAGTGGTCGATGTCCACCATGAGCATGGCGACCGGCTTACTTTCGCGCAGAGCCCGCCCGAACTCCAGTTCCAGGCGCTCGTCGAACGCCCGCCGGTTGAAGCTGCCGGTCAAACCGTCGATGTGGTTACGCTGCTCCGACTCCTCGTTCGCCTGAGCCAGCAGGCGCATCATATTCTGCATCTCGGCCGTGCGCAGCTGGACCTCCTGCTTGAGCACGCGGTTGGCCTCCTGCTGCATCCGCAGCACCTCGGCCTGGGCCGCCCGGCGCGCCTGCTTGTGCTCCCGGAAGCGGTCGGCCAGCGCGAGGGACAGCAGCATCGCCTCGGCCGCGAGGCCGAACAGGGGCCCGTTCTCGGTGACGAACGTGCGCGGCAGCAGGCCGAACTTGCTGGTGATCATCAGCATCGTGCCAAGCAGGAACGTCAGCCAGGCCGCGACGAACCAGCGGGCGGAGTTCGCGCCGACGCGCCACTGGCGCAGGCCGCCCCAGGCGATGACGGCCGCACCGAGCACGGCCGCCACCAGCACCGGCCGCATGATCGTCGCGTAGGGCAGCAGGCAGCTCGCGACCAGGCCGGCCAGGCCGGCCAGCGTCCCGGCGCGGAACAGGCGCGAGCAGCGCGGCGACAGTTCGCGCAAGTTCAGCAGGTCGTGGGCGAAGATGAAGGCGCTGCCCGTGGCCGCGGCGACGAACAGGGCCGGCGCCCTCTCCTGCAGCCACGGCCAGTGCGGCCACAGGTACTGGTAGCCCAGCCCCTGCAGGCCGGCCATCAGGCCGAGGAACGAACCCATGTGCACGACGAAGGCGAGGTGCAGGCGTTCGCGCAGCACGACGAACAGGAAGGCGTTGTACAGCACGACCAGCAGCATCGCGCCGTAGAAGAAGCCGAAGAACGCGTAGCGGCCGGTCTCGGACCGGAAGTAGGCGTCGGCGTCCCACAGCGCCAGCGGCACCTGCAGCGAGCTGTTCGAGCGCACCCGCAGCAGGTAGGTCGCCCCTTCGGCCGTCGTCGGCGCGAGCGGGAACAGGAAGTGGCGGTGCGCCAGCGGGCGACGGGCGAACGGCTCGCGGTCGCCGGCCCTGCCGGCCGCGACCGGGAGGCCGGCCTCGACGGCGTAGAGCTCGATATCGTCGAGCAGCGGGTAGGAGACCACGAGCAGGACCTCGTGCCGCGCCCGTACGTCCGGCGCGAGGCGGAAGGCCAGCCACGTCTCGCGGTCCGTGTAGCCGAAGTTGGGGATGCCGGGGGCGATGGGGAGCCAAGCGGCGGCGGCGGCGTCGTAGACCAGCAGCCCGCGGTCCATCGCGACATGGTCGGCGCCGGCGCCGAAACCGAACGCGTCGCCCTCCCACCCGACCGGCATGGGCGGCACGGCGCCGGCGACGGCGGGGGCCGCCAACAGCGACACGGCACAAAGCAGCAAGATCCGCAACGACATCGTGTACCTGCTCACCGTTCGGGCCGACAGCAGTCGCAGGTGGATACACGTTCGTTATCGGCCCGCCGGGACCGGGGTTGAGCCCGTTCGGCGCCGTCAGTCCGGAGGCTGGTTACGGACCAGCTCGCGGAAACTGTCGAGCGGGGCGTTTTCCGGATCGATCTGCGCCGCCTCGTCCAGGGCCAGCAGGGCCTGCTCGCGGTGGCCGGCGTCCAGGCAGATCAGGGCGGCGCGCGACCACAGCTCGGGATCGTCGCGGACGGGATCACCGGCCGCCAGTTCGCCCCCGGCGAGCCGGTCGACCAGGGACAGGGCGCGGTCGGCGCTGCCCAGGGCGCGGTCCGCTTCCAGCAGCATCTGCCGCTCGAGGGGCGCGAGGTCCCGCAGCCAAAGGCCGGCGAGCAGGTCCTGCAGGTCGGCGTGGCGTCCGGCCTTCAGCAGCGCGGCGGCCAGGTCCTGCCGCAGCTCCGGCGTCGGGGACCGGGCGTAGCGAGAGGCAAGGCTATCGGCGAGCGCCACCTGGTCGACGCCCGCGTCCCCGGACAGGGCGATCCCCAACGCGTCGCGAACCGGCAGGTGCGCCAGGTCGCGGCCGGCGCGCAACCCGGCGGCCGTGCTGTCGGCGGCCGCACCCAGCCTGGCGGCCGTCTCGCGCCCACCGCTGCGCAGCAGGGACGACTGGGCCGCCTGCATCATCTCCAGGGCGTCCGTGTTGCCGGGCTCCAGCCGGACGGCGACGCCCAGGTCGCGGCACGCCTCTTCCCAGCGTCGCCGCTCGAGGTGGTGCAGCCCGCGGTTGTACCAGCCGCTGATCTCGTAGGGGTCGAGGTCGACGGCGCGGTCCAGGACCGAGTCCGCCTCCGCGTGGCGGCCCAGCTTGGCCAGCGCGACGCCGTGGGTGCGCCAGGCGCCGGCTAGGCCGGGCTCCAGGGCGACGGCCTCCTGCAGGCAGAGCTGCGCCTCGGCGGCCTGGCGCCGGTTCAGCAGGATCGTGCCCAGCACGAGGCTGGTCGCGGCGTCGCCGCGGCCTTCGGCCGCCAGGGCGGCACGCGCGGCGCGCAGGTCCGCCAGCGCCTCCTCGTCCTCGCCCAGGTAGTAGTGCATGCGCCCGCGCAGGGCCTGCGCCAGCGTCGGGCGGTCGTGCTTGCGCATGCAGATCGACAGGGCTTCGATGACGGCCCGGCCGCGGCGGGGCCGGCGCGCCTCGTCGTCAAGCGTCCAGTAGCGGGCCATGGAGTTGGCGGCGAAGGCGAACAGCGAGCCCGCGAGGTAGTGCTCGCCCCAGGCCAGGTAGACCGGGACCGTGGGCGAGGGTTCGCCGAGGATCACCGGCGGCACCGAGCAGCCCTCGTACGGGAAGAACGCCAGCAGCGGGAAACGGCCCTGGAGCGAACGTGCGTAGGCGGCGTCGGATTCGGCATCGCTGCCGACGTGGTCCAGGATCAGGGCCACGTCGTTCCAGTATCGCGTCGCCTGCTGCACCGCGCGATTGGTGTAGATCTCGCCCAGGGCCTTGCGGGCGAATACCGGCTCGCCGGCGGCGAACCAGGCCATCGCTTCGATCCAGTTGTTGCCGTGGCTGCCCGCGGCCATGCCGTAGCCGTAGCGAGGGTACCGCAGCGGCGGCATCTCCTTCGCGAGGGCGACGGCCTCCTGGAAGCGGCCGGCCCCGGCCAACAGCAGGCCGCGCAGCAGCTGGTCCCGGTCTTCCGCCCCCGCTGCGGACATCCCGTCCCCGCGCTCGAGCAGGGCGAGCCCCTCCTCCCAGCGCGCCGTGTCCCGGCACAGCCAGGCATGGGAGTGCGAGATCGACCGCGCCGCCTGGGAACGGTGTTCCAGGCGGGAGTCGTGGGGCCAGGCCTGCCAGGCGGCCAGGTAGGCGGCGTCGGCTCGCGACCAGTCGCCGAACTGGACGAGGAGATTCCCCATCCGGGTCCAGGCTTCGGTACAGGTGGGGTCGACCTGCACGGTGCGTTGCAGGATCGGCATCATGCGGTCGAAATCATTGACGGTCCAGCGGCCTTCGGAAAGCAGCCCGTTCCCACTGAAGAAGCTGACGTAGGTGCCGCTGCGGCGCAGCAGGCTGGGGATGTCCTGCCACCACCGGCGGAACCGCTCCAGTTCCTCACCGGCCAGGAGACGACGTCGCTCGCGCTCCGGCTCGGGGAGCGACAAGAACGTGGTCAGATCGACGGCTTCGACACCTTCGGCCTGCATCGGCGACGATTCGACAAAGGGCGCCATCGGTCGCATGCTGCGGCAGCCGGCGGTCAGGACCAGTGCGAGCAGGACCGCGATGGTGGCCAGGTGACGCATGTCACACTCCGGGCTATGGATTGGTCATGGTGCTGAGGGAACGCCGCCGATGATGGTTGAACGTAGGGAGAACGCCGGACCGATGCCACTCAATCCGCGCCCCCGTCCACCAGCTGCCAGAGGTACCAGGCCGCCAGCGAGCGGTACGGGGCCCAGCGCTCGCCGATCGCCGCCATCGCCTTGGCCCTGGGCGTCTCGGCGAGGCCGAGGTGCTTCTGCACGCCCTTCTGCAGGCCCAGGTCGTCGACCGGCCAGACGTCGAGCCGGCCGAGGTGGAAGATCAGCATCATCTGCGCGGTCCAGACCCCGATGCCCTTGACGGTGCAGAGCGCGGCGGTCGCTCGGGCATCGTCGAGGCGGCGCAGCGCGCGCAGGTCGAGCCGGCCGTCGTCGAGGCGCGCGCCGAGGTCGCGCAGGTAGCCCAGCTTCTGCGAGGAGAGGCCGGCGCCGCGCAGCTCCGCGTCGGACAGCTGCAGCAATTCCCGCGGCGAGGGGAACGCATCGCCCGGCGTGAGCGCGCGCACGCGCCGCGCGATGGTGGCGGCGGCCTTCAAGGCGAGCTGCTGGTGCACGATGCTCGTGACCAGCACGTCGTAGGGATCGCGCTTGTCGCCGAAGGCCGGCAGGTAGGGGCCGGCGCGGCGGATCACGCGGCCCAGCGCGCGGTCGCTGCGCGCGAGGTGGTCCATGCCCGCCTGGTGGCGCGGGCTGAGCACGACCCCCTCGCGGTGCAGCAGGCGGACCTTCAGGTCGGTGCCGCCGGGGGCCGAGAAGCCGCCCAGCGCGCCGCCCGCCGCCAGCACGCGGTGGCAGGGCACCAACAGGGGCAACGGGTTGCGGGCCATGACCGTGCCGACGGCGCGCGAGGCCCCGGGCGAGCCGGCGCGTTTGGCGAGTTCCGCGTAGCTCACCGTCGCGCCGGGCGGGACCCGGCACAGGGCGCGCGAGACCTTGCGGGCGAAGGGCGGCAGGCGCTCGAGGTCCAGGGGCACGTCGCGGAACTCGTCGGGCTTGCCGGCCAGGTGGGAGCGCACGCGGCGCGCGAGGTCGCGCACGGCGGCCGGGGGCCGCGCGGGGTACTCGCGGCCGGGCGCGGCGCGTTCCAGCAGCTCGCGCACGGCGGCCTCCGAACGATCGGGCAGGGCCAGGGCGTCGACGCCGCGGCGCGTCCAGGTCAGGCCCCAGGGGCCGAGCGCGGAGTCGAAGACGGCGGCGCCGGGGGCGAGGTCGCGGAACATGTCGGCCTCCGATGACGGGGCGCAGCGCGGTAGCCCGGCCGCGGGTGATGGGTTAGCTTGTGGGTCGGCACGGCCGCGCGCATCGTACCCCGGCGGGTCGCGCGGGCGCAACCCGGACCCCGCAGCGGTGGAGATCGCAGATGAGCGCGACGACGGCCCCCCACCTGTTCGCACGACCGCCGCACCGGCCCGGCCTGGCGCCGGCCCCGGTGCTGCCGATGTCGCGGTCCGAGATGGAGACGCTCGGCTGGGACAGCTGCGACGTCGTGCTGGTGACTGGCGACGCCTACGTCGACCACCCCAGCTTCGGCATGGCCCTGGTGGGGCGCCTGCTGGAGGCGCACGGCTTCCGCGTCGGGATCATCGCCCAGCCCGACTGGCAGTCGGCGGCACCGCTGCGCGCCCTGGGCCGGCCGAACCTGTTCTTCGGCATCTCGGCCGGCAACATGGACTCGATGGTCAACCGCTACACCGCCGATCGCAAGGTGCGCAGCGACGACGCCTACAGCCCCGGCGGCGAGGGCGGCCGGCGGCCCGAGCGCTCGGTGCTCGTCTACGCCCAGCGCGCGCGCGAGGCCTACCGGGACGTGCCCGTGGTGGTCGGCGGCATCGAAGCCAGCCTGCGCCGCATCGCCCACTACGACTACTGGTCCGACAAGGTGCGCCGCTCGGTGCTGCCCGACGCCAAGGCCGATCTGCTGCTCTACGGCAACGCCGAGCGGGCCATCGTGGAGCTGGCGCACCGGCTGGCCGCCGGGGAACCGATCGGGACGATCACCGACCTGCGCGGCACCGCCCACCTGCGCCGCGGCGTGCCAGAGGGCTGGCTGGAGCTCGACTCGACCGAGATCGACGAGCCGGGACCGCCGTGCGTCCATCCCGACCCCTACGCCGCGGAACCGGACTGCGCGAACGCGCCGGCGCCCACGACCGTACCGACGACCGCGCCGCGCCCGCAACCCCACCGCGGCCGCCTCGACCGCGCCCGCACCGTCATCCGCCTGCCCTCCTACGAGCAGGTCGCCGCCGACCCGGTGCTCTACGCCCACGCCTCGCGCGTCTTCCACCTGGAGACCAACCCGGGCAACGCCCTGTCCCTGGTGCAGCGGCACGGCGACCGCGACGTCTGGCTGACGCCGCCACCGATCCCCCTGGAGACCGACGAGCTGGACCGGATGTACGAGTTCCCCTACACGCGCCGCCCGCACCCGTCGTACGGGAAGGCCCGGATCCCGGCCTGGGAGATGATCCGCTTCTCGATCTCGATCATGCGCGGCTGCTTCGGCGGCTGCACCTTCTGCTCCATCACCGAGCACGAGGGGCGCGTCATCCAGAGCCGGTCGGAGGCCTCGGTGCTGCGGGAGATCGCCGAGGTGCGCGACCGGACGCCGGGCTTTACCGGGACCATCTCGGACCTCGGCGGGCCCACGGCCAACATGTACCGGATGCACTGCAAGACGAAGGCGATCGAGAGCGCCTGCCGGCGCCCTTCGTGCGTCTACCCGGGGATCTGCAACAACCTGGTGACCGACCACGCGCCGCTCATCGCGCTCTACCGGAAGGCCCGCAAGCAGGCGGGCGTCAAGCGCGTGCTGGTGGCCTCGGGACTGCGCTACGACCTGGCGGTGCGCGACCCCGACTACGTCCGCGAGCTGGTCACCCACCACGTGGGCGGCTACCTGAAGATCGCGCCCGAGCACACCGAGACGCGGCCGCTCTCGCACATGATGAAGCCGGGCATCGGCTCCTACGACCGCTTCAAGCAACTCTTCGAGCGCTTCTCGAAGGAGGCGGGCAAGAAGCAGTACCTCATCCCCTACTTCATCGCCGCCCACCCCGGCACCACGGACGAGGACATGCTGAACCTGGCGCTGTGGCTGAAGCGCAACGGCTTCAAGCCGGACCAGGTGCAGCAGTTCCTGCCCACGCCCCTGGCCTCGGCCTCGACCATGTACCACACCGGGCACAACCCGCTGCGCAAGGTGCGCCGGGAGCCGGCGAACGTGGAGGTGCCGCGCGGGCTGCGCCAACGCCGGCTGCACAAGGCCTTCCTGCGCTACCACGACCCGCTGAACTGGCCGCTGCTGCGCGAGGCCCTGCAGAAGATGGGGCGGGCCGACCTGATCGGGCCCGGCCGGGAGCAGCTGGTGCCGGCGGCCGGATCGCCCGCGCCGAAGGGGCGCCTGCCGCGCGGACCCGCCCGGCCGAAGCCGCCGCCGAAACGCCACTACGAAGAGTGATCCCGCCGCCGCCACGCGAAGCGGCCCCCGCCCGGAGGCGGGGGCCGCTCGCTTCTTGTCACGTCCTATGCGGGACGATCACTTCACGGTCGTGAAGCTCTTGTCCGCGTAGACGCCTTCCAGCGAGTCTTCCAGCGAGTAGCGGGGCTGGAACTGCTGCACCGGGGTCACCGTG
>JAURXS010000432.1 GCA_030654305.1 bacterium
GCTCCATCTCGTTGCAGATCAGGTCGATCTTGCGCACGAAGAGGTTGAAGAACACCACGGCCGTCACCGCGGCCGACAGGCCGGCGATGGTCGTGATCAGCGCCTCGGCGATGCCCGGGGCCACGACGGTGAGGTTGGCGCTGCGCAGCACCGACATCTCCCAGAAGGCCTGCATCAGGCCCCAGACCGTGCCCAGCAGCCCCAGGAAGGGCGCCACGGTAACGGTCGTCGACAGGATGATCAGGTAGCGCTCCAGGTTCTCCGTCTCGGCGTAGGCGACGCGTTCCGCGGAACGCCGCACGGCCTGGCTGGTGGGCTGCGCGGCGGTCTCGCGCCAGAGGTTGGCCAGCGGCAGGTCGGGATGGCTGCGGCACCAGGCGTCCAGGTCGCGGCGGTCCAGCCGGCCCTGCAGCCAGGCGTCGCACTGCTCCCAGAATTCGGCGTGGCCGCGCCGCACGGACGCGAGCAGGCGGCCGCGGTCGAACATCACGGCCCAGCACAGGACCGACAGCAGGACCAGGACCACGACGTCCAGGATCCCCAGGAACGAGGACTTGCGCATCAGGTCGATGATCTCGGCCGCCCCGAGCGACGCCAGGAAGGGCGCGTGGGTCATGTCAGCTCCTTCTGCCGTGGGCCGGCGACGCTCCGGACGCCGGTGGATGTCCGGCGCTGCCGCCCGACGTCCGCGCCCAATGTACCACCCTGGTGCGGGGGTTCAAGGGCGGAGTCCGGGGTTTACCCCCCGGGACGCCGGCGGGTTCCCGCTCAGCCCAGGACACGGTCGTAGAGGTCGACGTAGCGCTTCAGGATGCAGGGCGTCCCGAAGCGGGACACGGCGTCGCGCAGGCCGTCGTCGCGGACCTGCCGGTGCAGCGCCGGGTCCAGCAGCAGCCCGAGGGACGCGGCGGCCATGCCGGCGATGTCGTCGGGATCGCAGAGGAAGCCGGTCTGGCCGCTCTCGATGAACTCGGAAGTGCCGCCGCGGTCGGTGGCGACGACCGGGGTGCCGCAGGCCATCGCCTCCAGCGCGACCAGGCCGAAGGACTCGTGGCGCGAGGGCAGCAGGCAGAGGTCGGACAACGCCAGGATCTCCTCGAGGTTCTCGACCTGGCCGAGGCAGCGGACGCGGTCGGCCACGCCGAGCTCGACGGCCAGCTGCTCGCACAGCGGACGCTCGGGGCCCTCCCCCACCAGCAGCAGCCGCGACGGCACCCGGCGCGCGATTTCCGCGAACACGCGCACGACGTGGGTCGCGTTCTTCACCGGCCGGAAGTTCGAGGCGTGGACGACGATCTTCTCGTCCGGCTTCGCGAACAGCGCGCGCGGCCCGTCGTCGCGGGGGCGGAAGCGCTGCGGGTCCACGAAGTTGGGGATCACCTCGACCTCGCGGCGGGGCTCGAAGACGCGGACCGTCTCGTCGCGCAGCCAACCGCTGACGGCGGTGACCGCGTCGCTCTCTTCGATCAGGAAGCGCGTCATCTCGAAGTAGGAAGGCTCCTGGCCCACGAGCGTGATGTCGGTGCCGTGCAGCGTCGTGATCATCTTCAGCCGGTCCGGACCGATCATCGCCCGGGCCAGGTACGCGCTCGCCGCGTGCGGGATGGCGTAGTGGACGTGGAGCAGATCGAGACCGTGGCGACGCGCCACCTCGCTCATCTTGGTGGCGAGCGCCAGCGTGTAGGGCGTGTGCTGGAAGACGGGGTAGGTGACCGCCTCCACCGGGTGGAAGTAGATGTTGGCCTCGTAGCGGCGCAACCGCAGCGGCATCTCGCTGGTGATGAAGTGCACCTCGTAGCCGCGGCGGGCCAGGTTCAGTCCCAGCTCGCTGGCCACCACCCCGCTGCCGCCCTGGGTGGGGTAGCACGTGATCCCGATGACCGGCAGGCGGCTCACACCCAGCGCTCCGCGGGCAGATCTTCCAGCAGCGGCGCCTGTTCGGTGGCGAAGGCCTCGGCCAGCGGGACGCCCGCCTGGAAGCCCCAGGCGCGGGACCAGCGCTCCACCTGATCCAGGAAGGCGGGTTCGTTGATGACGGTCGGCCGCGCGCCCTCGGCCCGTTCCAGCTGGGTCGCGTAGCAGCGCAGGGCCGCCAGCTTGGCCGGCCAGCTCGCCGTCACGTCCACGTAGAGCTGCGGACGCTCGCCCGGCGCGCAGACCGTCAGCACCGCCTCGCAGATCCACAGCGGCGCCGGCGGCGGGATCGCCGTCGTCCCGGGCCAGGCGCGCAGATCGGGCAGGGCCGCCGGCCACGAGGCGAGCCGGGCCATGAAGGCCGCCTTGCGCACCAGGGCCGGGATCGCCTGGTGGTCGGGGTGGCGCCGCGGGACCGGCGCCGCCAACAGCCAGCGCGGGCGCAGGCTGCGGATGACGGCGGCGACCGCGGCCACCTGCTCGGGCCGTTCGGCCGAGACGAAGCCGTCGGGCAGCGCGGCCTGCAGCCGGCCGGCGATGCCCAGCGCCGCGGACGCACGGGCCGCCTCCGCCCAGCGCTCGTCGGGGGTGCCGTTGGAGCCGAGTTCGCCGCGCGTCAGGTCGAGCAGCCAGACCCGGCGGCCCAGGGCGGCGAAACGGGCCAGCGTGCCGCCGCAGGCGATCTCCGCGTCGTCGGTGTGCGGGCTGATGCAGAGCAGGTCGATGCCCGCGGTCGCGTCGGCGTGGTCTGGGCGCTGGTCGTCGGTCATGTCCCCACCTCGGTTGCCTGCCGGTTCATGCGGCCCCTCGCTGTTCACGAACCCGCCGGAAACGGCGGGGGCACGCGGATCCACCAGTCGCGCCAGTCGCCGTCGGCCCCGCGCGCGAAATGGGCGGCGGCCGCGGCGATCTCCGACGGCGCCAAAGCGTCCCCCCAGAGCGCCGTGGCCCAGTGCATCGCCAGGGCTCGCTCCTGCCGCTCGCCGCCCGGGGCGGCCCAGGCCGGGGCCGTCGCCGGCGGCCTCCCGCCCGCCAGTTCCTGCCGCGCGCGGAACGCCGCGCGCACCTCTTCGCGCCAGACGCGGGCTGCGCGGTCGGCCAGCGCCCTAGCCTGTCGGTCCGGCAGGCCGGCGCGGTCCTTCAGGGTGCGGGCCAAGGTCGCGGAGATCTCGGCCGAAGCCGCGTCGCCGGCCGTGTCGTCGATGGACGGCGAGCCGGCGGCCGCGTCGCGTCCGGGGTCGTCGCTCAGACGCGCGAACAGGCGCGGCAGCAGCGCCGGTTGCTCCAGCCCCAGGGCCGCGTGCAACGGGCGCAGCTGCTCCAGGTAGGCGAGTTCACCGGGGCCCGCCACGATGCCGGCCGGCCGGAAGAACCAGTCCTGGACCAGGGTCCGCAGCAGCACGCCGGGGCGCAGGTCCTGAGTCGAAGCGAGCAGAGTCGCGGGATCGACCACCCGCTCGCGGCCCCCGCCCCGTCGCAGATGGAAGGGCGCGTCCAGCGAGGCGCCGCCGATCTGGGCATGGTAGCCCAGGGCCGTCAGTTCCGCACCGCGCGCCGAGGCGAGCGCCGCCAGTTCGCTCCGGCGCGCGATCAGCTCCGCGTAGAAGGGAGACGCGGCCCGGTGCAGGCCGGCGTCGTCGCCCGACACCGCCAGCAACCCGGTGCCGGCGAACACCCGCAGCAGGGC
Organism: bacterium; assembly: GCA_030654305.1. Lineage (NCBI taxonomy): Bacteria > bacterium. The sequence continues at coordinate 3,602 of JAURXS010000432.1, forward strand.
GCGCCGCTGCAGGCGGCCCCAGGTCCAGCCCTCGCGACGCGCGCGGGCCCAGAGAGCGGCCAGGTCGGCGCCGAGTCCGCCGCCGGGAGCGCGTTCCGCCAACCAGCCGGCTTCCGGGGCGGCCCAGACGTCCGCCGGCGCCGCGCCGATCACGAGGTCGTCCGGTCCCGGCGGCGGCGCCGCCCCGAGCAGCGCGTCCCGGCGTGGATCGTGCAATCGCGGCGCGAAGGCCTCGCGCCGGTCGTCGTCGTCGTCGCCGCACCAGAACAGCGGGATCGTCGGGCGGCCGGCCGCGGTGCGCGCCCCGGCCGCGGCGACGCAGGCGGCGGCCTTGTGGAGCGTCAGCAGCGGCCCGCCCAGGAATCCGGGCTGCTGGCCCGTGACCACGACCTCCGCCTCCCCGGCGGACAGGGCCGCCACGGACGCAGCGGCGGTGGCGCGCGCGGGGTCGTCCGGCAGGTCCACCGTCAGCTCCGCCAGCCAGCCCTCGCGCCAGCCGGCGTCGCGCCAGGCCGGAGCCACGACCGTGGACGGTCCCCCGAGGAAGCGCCGCCACTCGGCCGTCGCGCCGGCGAAGGGGGCGTCTCCCCGCAGCCAAGCCCGCGCCAGCGGGCTGAGGTCCGGCAGAGCGGCGAGCGCGGGGCCGGCTTCGGCGGGGAACGGCGGTGTCGTCACGGCTCAGGCCTCCCGCTCGTAGATCAGCAGCCAGCGCTCGGCCGTCTCGGCCTCGAAATCGCGACCGTCGTAGCCGCCGTACGCGGCGACGCGCGCCAGTCCCGCGCCGCGGCACAGCGCGTCGAGTTCCGCGGGCGCGAACAGGGCGACCGACTCGGTGTAGTCCAGGCCCTGCGGCGGCACGCCGTCCGCCGCCGAACGCTCGGCGCCGCCGAGCGGCCGGATGCGGACGTCCTTCAGCACGCGCCGCCCGCCGGGGCCCAGCCGCCGCCGCTCGCGGACGAGCTGGGAACCGAGGCGCCGCTCCCTCACGGCATCGCCGGCGGCCAGCTCCCGCCGCACGGCGAAGGAGTTGAGGTGGTCGAGGCACCAGCGGCCGCCGGGGACGAGCACGCGGGAGATCTCCCGCAGCAGGGACGCGTGGTCGTCGAGATCGCCGAAGTAGCCGAAGGAGGTGAACAGCGAGAGCACGGCCGCGCAGCTCCCGTCGCGCAGCGGCAGGCGGCGCATGTCGGCGCGGACCGGCGGCAGCGCGAGCGAGCCGGCGGCGCGGGCGGCGTCGGCGAGCAGGTCGGCCGACAGGTCGAGCGCCAGGCCCCAGGCCCCGTGCGCCGCCAGCGGCGACAGGTGGCGGCCGGCGCCGCAGCCGAGGTCGACGACCGGCCCCCGCCGCAACGGCAGCCAGGGCGCGATCGCCGCGACGCAGGCGGCGGCCTCGTGCCCGTCCCGGTGCGCGTAGAGGTGGCGGTAGTGCGCGCCGAAGGCGGTGCGGTACCAGTTCATGACGCGGCCGCCGGCGGCGGCTCGCTCGCGGCCAGGGCGAGCCCGCGACCGACGAGGGTCTCGCGAGGCGCCTGCGGGTCCTTGCCGGGATGGTCCAGGGTCTCGTGCAGCCCGCGGCTCTCGCGGCGCTCGCGGGCGCAGAGGATGATCAGTTCGGCGACCAAGGCGATGTTGCGCAGTTCGACCAAGTCGGGGTTCGCCAGGGAGCGGGCGTAGACGCCTTCGACGGTGGCGCGGATGGCGCGCACGCGGTCCAGCGCGATGTCCAGGCGGCCGCGCGAGCGCACGATGCCCACGTAGTCCCACATCACGCGACGCACCGAGTTCCAGTCGTGCTCGAGGATCACGGCCTCCGGACCGCTCGACATCGCCGAGGGGAACCCGTCCTGGATGGGCAGGCCCGCGGGCGGGGTGCCCGCCGTCGGCCCGTCGGCGACGGCCGCGCCGGCGGCGGCTTCGGCGAAGTAGACCGCTTCGAGCAGGGAGTTGCTGGCCAGGCGGTTCGCCCCGTGGACGCCGGTGCAGGCCACCTCCCCGATCGCGTAGAGGCCCGGCAGGCTGGTGCGTCCCTGCCCGTCCACCTTGACCCCGCCGCACATGTAGTGGGCGGCCGGCACGACCGGCACCGGCCCCCCCGCCATGTCGATGCCGAAGGAGGCGCAGGTGGCCGAGAGGTTCGGGAAGCGCTGCTCGACGAACGCGCGCCCGAGGTGCCGCAGGTCCAGGTACACGCAGGAATCGCCGGTGCGCTTCATCTCCTGGTCGATGGCCCGCGCGACGATGTCCCGGGGCGCGAGCTCGCGGCGCTGGTCGTAGCGCTCCATGAAGCGCTCGCCGCGGCCGTTGATCAGGTGCGCCCCCTCCCCGCGCACCGCCTCGGAGATCAGGAAGCTCTTGGCGCGCGGGTGGTAGAGGCAGGTCGGGTGGAACTGGACGAACTCCAGGTTGGCCAGCAGGGCGCCGGCCCGGTAGGCCATGGCCAGCCCGTCGCCGGTGGCGATGTCCGGGTTCGACGTGTAGGCGTAGACCTTGCCGCAGCCGCCGGTGGCCAGGATCGTGGCCGGCGCCAGGTAGACGCGGCGCTGCAGCGTGTCGCGGTCCAGGACCCAGCAGCCGACGACGCGCTGCGGGTCGCCGCCCCGTCGCAGGTCGGAGTCGCGGATCAGGTCCAGGCCGAGGTGGTCCTCGTCCATGGCGATGCGGGGGTGGCGGCGGCAAGCCTCGAGCAGGCGGCGCTCGAGCTCCCGTCCCGTGAGGTCGGCGGCGTGCAGGATGCGGTGCTGCGAGTGGCCGCCCTCGCGCGTGAGCGCGTAGGGGGCGTCCTCCCGCTCGCCCTCCCGCGTGAAGCGCACGCCGTAGGCCAGCAGGCGCTCGATGAGGCGCGGCGCGGCCCCGACCATGGCCCGCACGACCGCCTCGTCGCAGAGGCCGTCCCCGGCGACCAGGGTGTCGCGCACGTGGGACTCGAAATCGTCCAGCGGCGAGAGCACCGCCGCGATGCCGCCCTGCGCGTAGTTCGTGTTGCTCTCGGAGGAATCCTTCTTGGTCACGATGCGCACGTCGCCGTGTTCGGCGGCCAGCAGCGCGAATTGCAGCCCGGCGATGCCGGTGCCCGCCACGAGGAAACGGCTGGTCACCGGTGCGGTCGATTGCATCTCATCCCTCCAGCAGCTGCAGGACGACCCGCTCGACGGGGTCGGGACCCCGCCAGACGAGTTCCAGGCCGACGGTGAACAGCGGCGGCGCGTCGGGCGGCCAGACATCCGACAATTTAACACGATCCTTGGCCGTGGTCAGCCAGCAGGCCGCGCCGCGCCGCGATCCCTCGGCCAGCAGCCGCGCGACCTGTCGCCGGTCGTAGCGCGCGTGATCGGCGCAACGCACCGCCAGCACCGGGGGCGCGCCGCACAGCCGCCCGCAGGCCGCCTCGAACCGTTCCGGGCGCGCGATGCCCGAAACCACGGCGCAGGGCGTGCCGGGCGCGGGAGAGGCGCCTCCGGCCCAGACCTCGCGCCGCGCGAAGCCCAGCACGACGACGCCCGCGGGGCCGCGCAGCGGACCGTCCGGCTCCGCGTCCGTTTCCACGAGCCAGAGCCGGGCGCGCATCGCGCCCGCGACGTTCTCGCGCCCCGGCCCCCAGGGCAAGCGCCGCACCGGGGTCGGGACCACGACGCCCGCGCGCCGCTCCCAGCGGTCCAGGATCAGCACGTCGAGGTGCCGGGGCACGCCGGCGGTCTGGTGCGCGTCCTCGAGCAGCACGAGGTCGCAACCGGGCGCCTCGCGCAGCAGGAAGTCGAGTCCCCGCCGTCGCCGGCGCGCCTGGACGACG
>JAURXS010000433.1 GCA_030654305.1 bacterium
CCGAGGGCGTGGAGATGGTGATGCCGGGCGACAACATCAAGATGACGATCGAGCTGATCACGCCGATCGCGATGGAAGAGGGCCTGCGGTTCGCGATCCGCGAGGGCGGCCGCACGGTGGGTGCCGGGGTTGTCGCCAAGATCCTGAAGTAGTCCAGCAACGGCGCCGCCGGCGACGTCGCCGCGGCTAGTCGAGAGGTGCGATCATGCCCAGGGACCTGGTGATCCTCTCCTGCAACACGTGCAAGATGAGGAACTACACCACGAAGAAGAACAAGCGCCTGCATCCCGATCGGGTGGAGTACAAGAAGTATTGCCCGCGGTGCGACAAGCATACGCCGCACAAGGAAACGCGCTAGACGCGAGAACGGTCCAGGCAGGGGTGTAGCTCAGCTGGTAGAGCATCGGTCTCCAAAACCGAGGGTCGCGGGTTCGAATCCTGCCGCCCCTGCCAGCCTGACCGTCGAGGGGAAAAACGGGATGTTCAACAGGCTGACGCTGTACATGCGGGAGACCGGCCAGGAGATGAAGCGCGTTTCCTGGCCCACGTGGCGGGAGCTGCGCGAGTCCACCCTGGTCGTGCTGGCCACGGTCGCGGTGGTGACGGTCTTCATCTTCATCGTCGATCAGGTGCTGAGCTTCATCCAGAGGCAGCTGATCCTGATGACGTAGCCGGCGCCCCTGGCACGTGCAGGGTTCGCTCGCGCAAGGAGCGAAGGGCGCCGCGGATCGGATCGCGAGGTCGACGGGACGGCCCGCCGGTAGGTGTTACCGGTCCGGGTGTTTCTTTGTCTTTCATCCCTGCAGGACGAGTCCGCTCGCCGCGGACGGAGGAACGATCGTGTCAGACGACGCCAAGGACCTGCGCGAGGAGCCCCTGTTCAAGGGTCTCGACGGCGACCACCCCGCCGCCGCCGCGGAGACGCCGCTGCACGGCGGCGACCTGTTCGCCTTCGGCGACGAGGCGGAAGCGCCCGTGGCCGCGCCCCTGGAGGTGCCCGCGGAGACGCTCGCGGAGGCGCCTGCGGAGGCGCCCGCGGAGGCGCCCGCGGCAGCGCCGGCCGCCGGCCGCCTCCCCGAGGAGGAGAAGCGCCGGCGCGGCATGCGCTGGTACGTGATCCATGCGAACACCGGCCACGAGAACAAGGTCAAGCGCAACATCGAGACGGCGATCAAGGCCAACGCCTTCGAAGACCTGTTCGGCGAGGTGCTCGTCGCGACGCAGGACGTCACCGAGATGAAGAACGGCAAGCGCTCGACCACCAAGCGCAAGTTCTTCCCGAGCTACGTCCTGGTCGAGATGATCATGACCAAGGAGACGCAGCACTTCATCAATTCCATCCCCGGCGTGACCCGCTTCATCGGGGGCACGCAGTTGCGGCCGCAGCCGATCGACTCCGACGAGGTCGATCGCATCCTCGGCCGCATGACCAAGTCGGAAGAGGCGGGCACGCTGCTGGAGATCCCCTACCAGGTGGGGGACAGCGTCCAGGTGATCGACGGCCCGTTCACCGACTGGATCGGCGTCGTCAACGAGATCAATCACGACAAGGGCAAGCTCAAGGTGATGATCTCGATCTTCGGATCGGAGACCCCGGTCGAGCTGGACTTCCTTCAGGTGAAGGACGTCTGACCCGGCCGGTCTCGATGGGTTCCGCACCCGCGAGTCTGGCGCGTTCGGAACCGGTCCCGTAGGGGTTTCTCTCACCCCGCAGGGGCGCATACAGCGAGTGGAGGCCCGGCGGCGCAAATGGTGCGCCTGTGGACGGCGCGATACCGTCGCAGCGGCGGCGGACCTCCCGAGATGCAGTCCGAGACACGCAGTAGGAGCAGCGAATGGCTAAGAAAGTCCTCGCACAGGTCAAGTTGCAGATCCAGGCCGGCAAAGCCAATCCCGCCCCCCCGGTGGGACCGGCGCTCGGCCAGCATGGTGTCAGCATCATGGAGTTCTGCAAGGCGTTCAACGAGAGGACGAAGGACCAGATGGGCCTGGTGATCCCCGCGGTCATCACCGTCTATCAGGACCGGAGCTTCTCGTTCATCACCAAGACTCCTCCTGCTTCCGTCCTGCTCAAGAAGGCCGCCGGCATCGAGTCCGGCAGCAAGGAGCCGAGCAAGACGACCTGCGGACGGGTCTCTCCCCAGCAGATCCGCGAGATCGCGGAGATGAAGATGGTGGACCTGAACGCGGCGTCGATCGAGGCGGCGATGAAGACCATCGCCGGCACCGCTCGCAGCATGGGGCTGGAGGTTCGCTAGGACCTTCCGTCCCGTGACTGGGAAGACACGGCGCCGGGGCCCCGGGCCACCGGCACCGGAGAAGCAGGAGGCGCAAGCCCCTTCGACCCATCACAGTCACAGGGAGTCATCGGCATGAAACACGGCAAGAACTGGCGCAACGCCAAGGAGCAGGTCGACCGGACCAGGAGCTACAGCCTGGCCGAGGCCTTCGCCCTCCTGGACCGGATGCCCAAGCCGAAGTTCGACGAGTCGGTCGACGTGGCCGTCAGGCTCAACGTCAACCCGCGCCACGCGGACCAGATGGTCCGCGGCACCGTCGTGCTTCCCCGGGGGACCGGCAAGGACGTGCGCGTGCTCGTGATCACTCGCGGCCCGAAAGAGGCCGAGGCCACGGCCGCCGGCGCCGACATGGTCGGTTCCGACGACTATCTCGCTATGATCGACAAGGGGTGGACGGATACCGACGTCATCATCGCCACCCCCGACATGATGGGCGAGCTCGGCAAGCGCGGGCGGATGCTCGGTCCCCGCGGTCTGATGCCCAACCCCAAGGTGGGCACCGTGACCATGGACATCGGCAAGGCGGTGCGCGAGGCCAAGGCCGGCCGCGTGGAGTACCGCGTCGACAAGGCGGGCATCATCCACTGCGGCATCGGCAAGCGGTCCTTCGCTCCGGAGGCCCTGGTCGAGAACGCAACGGCGCTGTTCACGGAGCTGGTGCGCGCCAAGCCCGCGTCGCTGAAGGGACCCTACGTCGGCTCGGTCTTCGTTTCGGGGACCCAGACGCCGAGCATCCGCATCGAGCACGCGGCGATGAGCCATTAGCATTCGAGCAGACCGCTCCGCCCCGGGCTGAGCGTTACCGAAGGAGGGTGCCTCGATGGCACGTCCCGAGAAGACAGCCGAGGTCCAGGCGATCACGGCGCATCTCCAGTCGGCCAAGAGCGTCGTGCTCGCCGACTACCAGGGGATGACCGTGGCCCAGATGACCGCCTTCCGCGTCAAGTGCCGCGAGAAGAACGTCGTCTGTCGCGTGGTGAAGAACCGCCTCGCGAAGATCGCCTCCGACCAGGCGAACGTAACGGTGCTCAGGGAGCACCTCACCGGCCCCATGGCCCTGATCATCAGCGCCGACAGCCAGGTAGACCCCGCCAAGATCGTCGTCGACTTCGCCAAGGACGTCGACAAGCTGAAGATCCGCGGCGGCTACGTGGATGGCGGTTTCCTGACCGCCCGACAGGTCGAGGCGCTGAGCAGGGTTCCGAGCCGGGACGAACTGTATGCGCAGATGATGGGCAGCATCAACGCCCCGCTGACGGGGATCGCCGGCACCCTCAACGGCGTCATGAGCGCCGTGGTGCGGGCCGTCGATGCGGTCGCCAAGCAGAAGGCGGCCTGACGCCGTCGCTGCCCTGACCGGTTTCAACCAGACACGACGGCGCCTCCGGCGCCGCGGAACAAGGAGAGAGAGATGTCGGAGATCAATCTGAGCGCGAATGGTCAGAAGGTCCTGGAGATGATCGAGTCCATGACGGTCCTCGAGGCCGCCGACCTGGTGAAGGCGATGGAGGAGAGGTTCGGCGTCAGCGCCGCCGCTCCCATGGCCATGATGGCCGCCCCGGCCGCCGCGGCCGTCGTCGAGGAGAAGGACGAGTTCACCGTCATGCTCACCGGCGCGGGCGACAAGAAGATCCAGGTCATCAAGGAAGTCCGGGCCATCACCGGCCTGGGCCTCAAGGAGGCCAAGGACCTCGTCGAGGGCGCCCCTTCGGCCGTGAAGGAAGGCGTCTCCAAGGCCGAGGCCGAGCAGATCAAGGCCAAGCTCGAAGAGGTCGGCGCGATCATCGACCTGAAGTAAGCCGCGCGTCCCGCACGTCCCCCCGCCCGGCCGCGCCGGGCGGGGGGAGATCGTCCGGTGCGCCGCCCCGCGGCGCCCGGAAGGAACGGTACCCCCCCTGGCGAGGTGACGACCCGTGGCAAGCAATACCTCCGTCGACAAGTTCACCGGCCGCGTCAACTACTCCAAGCTGAGCCACGACGACGAGATGCCGAATCTCCTCGCCGTCCAGCTGGAGTCGTACAACGACTTCCTGCAGACGGGCCTGGCGGTGGACAAGCGCAAGAGCAGCGGCCTGGAAGCCGTGTTCCAGTCCATCTTCCCCATCGAGTCCACGCGCGGGCACCTGACCGTGGAGTACCGCAGCTACGCCCTGGGCGAGCCCAAGTACGGCATCGAGGAGTGCCAGGAGCGCGGCTTGACCTTCGCCGCGCCGCTGAAGGTCAAGATGCAGCTGGTGGTGAAGGACGAGGACGAGAACAACCAGAACGAGGAGCTGCAGATCCGCGACATCCAGGAGTCCGAGGTCTACCTGGGCGAGCTGCCGCTGATCACCGACAAGGGTACCTTCATCATCAACGGCGCCGAGCGCGTGATCGTCAGCCAGCTGCACCGCTCGCCGGGCGTGTTCTTCAGCGACGAGTACCACCCGAACGGCCGCAAGCTGTTCAAGTCGCGCATCATCCCGTACCGCGGTTCGTGGGTCGAGTTCAGCACCGACATCAACGACATGCTGTTCGTGCACATCGACCGCAAGCGCAAGCAGCCGGTGACGATGCTCCTGCGGGCGCTGGGTTTCAGCACCAACGAGGACATCATCCCGCTGTTCCACGAGATCGAGACCTTCAACGTGCCGCGCAAGGGCACCAAGCGCGCCGACACGCTCGAGGGCCGCATCCTCGCCAAGGACGTCTACAGCGGGGAGACGGGCGAGCGCCTGGCCCAAGCCGGCCAGGTCGTCGACCCCCTGCTGCTCGAGACCATCCTCGCCCAGGCTTCCGGCGAGATGGCCGTCATCTCCGAGGGCCAGGTCACGCTCAACGAGCCGAGCCTGATCCTGAACACCCTGCGCAAGGACCCGACGACCAACCAGGACGAGGCCCTGCGCCGCTTCTACCAGCTGCTCCGCCCCGGCGATCCCCCGAACGAGGAGGTCGCGCGGGTGCTGTTCGAGCGCCTGTTCTTCCACGAGAAGCGCTACGACCTGGCCGAGGTGGGCCGCTACAAGCTGAACCACCGGCTGAAGCTGACGGTGCCGCCGTCCACCACCACGCTGACCCCGGCGGACTTCCTGGCCATCATCCACGAGATGGTGGGCCTGTTCCTGGGCCGCAGCGACGTGGACGACATCGACCACTTCGGCAACCGCCGCGTGCGCTCGGTCGGTGAGCTGCTGGCCAACCAGTTCTCGGTGGGCCTGTCGCGCATGGCGCGCATCATCAAGGAGCGGATGAACCTCTCCGACAAGGAGAAGACCATCACGCCCGTGGACCTGGTCAACGCCCGCACCGTGTCGGCCGTGATCCAGTCCTTCTTCGGCAGCAGCCAGCTCAGCCAGTTCATGGACCAGACCAACCCGCTGAGCGAGCTGACGCACAAGCGCCGCCTGTCGGCGCTGGGACCGGGCGGCCTGCACCGCGACCGCGCGGGCTTTGAGGTCCGCGACGTGCACTACACGCACTACGGCCGCATGTGCCCGATCGAGACGCCGGAAGGCCCGAACATCGGCCTGATCTCGAGCCTGGCGACCCACGCCCGGATCAACAGCTTCGGCTTCATCGAGACGCCCTACCGCAAGGCCGTCGACGGCGTCGTCGAGCGCAAGACCTACTACCTGACGGCGGACGAAGAGGACAAGTACACGATCGCCCAGGCGAACGCGCCCCTCGACGAGAAGGGCCGCTTCGTCAACAAGGGCGTGCTGTCCCGCCGCCGCGGCGAGTACCCCGTGGTTTCGCCCAAGGAGGTGGAGTACATGGACGTGTCGCCGAAGCAGATCGTGTCGGCGGCGGCGTCCCTGATCCCCTTCCTCGAGCACGACGACGCCAACCGCGCGCTGATGGGCTGCAACATGCAGCGCCAGGCGGTGCCCCTGCTGCGGGCCGCGTCCCCGGTGGTCGGCACCGGCATGGAGAAGAAGATCGCCATCGACACCGGCGCCGTGATCACGGCCCTGGACAACGGCGTCGTGGAGCGCGTGACCGCCGATGCGATCACCATCAAGTACGAGCACCCCGACCGCATCCAGGCCAAGAGCTTCTTCGACGCCAGCGGCATCGTGGAGTACAAGCTGAAGAAGTTCCGCCGCAGCAACCAGGACACCTGCTACAACCAGAAGCCCCTGGTCAAGCCGGGCCAGAAGATCCGGCGCGGCGACGTGCTGGCCGACGGCCCGAGCACCGAGAACGGCGAGCTGGCCCTGGGCCGCAACCTGCTGGTGGCCTTCATGCCCTGGGGCGGCTACAACTTCGAGGACGCCATCCTGGTCTCCGAGAAGATGGTCAAGGACGACGTCTTCACCTCCCTGCACATCGAGGAGTTCGAGCTGCAGGTCCGCGACACCAAGCGCGGCGTCGAGGAGGTCACGCGCGAGATTCCCAACGTGGGCGAGGAAGCGCTGCGCAACCTCGACGAGATGGGCGTCATCTACGTCGGCGCCCAGGTCAAGGCCGGCGACATCCTGGTCGGCAAGGTCACGCCCAAGGGCGAGACCGAGCTGTCCCCGGAGGAGAAGCTGCTGCGGGCGATCTTCGGCGAGAAGGCCGGCGACGTGAAGGACGCCTCGCTCAAGGCGCCCCCGGGCATGGACGGCGTCGTGGTCGGGATCAACGTGTTCTCGCGCCAGGACAAGGTCGACCGCTCCAAGAAGGACGAGAAGCGCAAGCTCGACGCCCTGCGCCGCGACCGCGACCGCAAGCGCGAGCTGGTGGAGTACCTGCGCTCCGAGCGCCTCGGCGAGCTGTTCGACGGCCAGATCGCGCACCACGTGATCGACGCCAACACGGGCGAGGTCCTGGTCAAGGCGGGACGCAAGTTCACCGCCAAGGTCCTCGAAGAGCTGGACCTCGCGGCCGTCCACTGGGGCCTGCCCCTGGTCAAGGACGCCAAGGTCGACCAGCGCCTGCGCGACGTGTTCGACTCGGCCTACCGCGAGCTGGACCGCATCGACGTCGAGTACGAGAAGCAGTGCGAGCGCGTCCAGCGCGGCGACGAGCTGCCCCCGGGCGTGGTCAAGCTGGTGAAGGTCTACGTCGCCCGTCGGCGCAAGCTGAACGTGGGCGACAAGATGGCCGGCCGCCACGGCAACAAGGGCGTCGTCTCGAAGATCCTCGCCGAGGAGGACATGCCCCACCTGGCGGACGGCACGGCGGTCGACATCGTGCTGAACCCGCTGGGCGTGCCGAGCCGCATGAACCTGGGCCAGATCCTCGAGACCCACCTCGGCTGGGCCGCCAGCCGCATGGGCCTGCGCGTCCAGACCCCGGTCTTCGACGGCGCCACGATCGAGGAGATCAAGAACGCCCTGGAGGCCGCCGGCCTGCCCCGCAGCGGCAAGACCCCGCTGATCGACGGCCGCAACGGCGAGACCTTCGACAAGGAAGTCACCGTCGGCACGATCTACATGCTGAAGCTCCACCACCTGGTGGAGGAGAAGATCCACGCGCGGTCGATCGGCCCGTACTCCCTCGTCACGCAGCAGCCCCTGGGCGGCAAGGCCCAGTTCGGCGGCCAGCGCTTCGGCGAGATGGAGGTCTGGGCCCTGGAGGCCTACGGCGCCGCCAACTGCCTCCAGGAGATGCTGACGGTCAAGTCCGACGACGTGACCGGCCGCTCGAAGGTCTACGAGGCGATCGTCAAGGGCGAGAACCCGCCCGAGCCCGGCATCCCCGAGTCCTTCAACGTGCTGATGAAGGAACTCAAGAGCCTGTGCCTGGATGTGCGCCTCGAAGAGGCCCCTCAGTTGAGTCCAAACCGCTGATCCCGACGGGTCCGCGAGGAGGTTGCAGATGCTGGGTCTGAAGACCGTGGAAGATCACGAGCCGAACAACGAGGCCAACTCGATCCTCATCCAGTTGGCGTCGCCGGATACCATCCGGGAGTGGAGCTACGGCGAGGTCACCAAGCCGGAGACCATCAACTACCGGACGTTCAAGCCAGAGAAGGACGGCCTGTTCTGCGAGCGCATCTTCGGTCCCGTGAAGGACTGGGAGTGCAACTGCGGCAAGTACAAGCGGATCCGCTTCCGCGGCATCGTCTGCGACAAGTGCGGCGTCGAGGTCACCCAGAGCAAGGTGCGCCGCGACCGGCTCGGCCACATCGAGCTGGCCGTGCCCATCGCCCACATCTGGTTCTTCAAGGGCCTGCCCAGCCGCATCGGCCACATGCTGGACATGAAGCTCAAGGACCTCGAGCGGGTGCTCTACTACGAGTCCTACGTGGTGATGAACCCGGGCAACACCGACCTGCGCCAGGGCGACATCGTCAGCGAAGAGGAGTGGTGGGACCTCAAGGAGGAGCACCCCGACTGGGTGGCCGAGCTGGAGATGGGCGCCGAGGCCGTGCGCACCCTGCTCAAGTCGCTCCACCTCGAGCAGCTGGCCACCGAGCTGCGCGCGCAGGTCAAGACCGAGACCTCGGTCCAGCGCAAGAAGTCGGTCCTGAAGCGGCTGAAGATCCTCGAGTCGTTCCGCGGCTCCAACAACAAGCCCGAGTGGATGATCCTGGACTGCATCCCGGTGCTGCCGCCCGACCTGCGCCCGCTGGTGCCCCTGGACGGCGGCCGCTTCGCCACGAGCGACCTGAACGACCTGTACCGGCGCGTCATCAACCGGAACAACCGGCTCAAGAAGCTGATCGAGATCAAGGCCCCCGGCGTCATCCTGCGCAACGAGAAGCGCATGCTGCAGGAGGCCGTCGACGCCCTGTTCGACAACGGCCGCCGCTCGCGCGCCGTCAAGGGCCAGGGCAACCGGCCGCTGAAGTCGCTCAGCGACATGCTCAAGGGCAAGAAGGGCCGCTTCCGCCAGAACCTGCTGGGCAAGCGCGTCGACTACTCCGGCCGCTCGGTGATCGTGGTCGGCCCCGAGCTGAAGCTCTACCAGTGCGGCCTGCCCAAGACCATGGCCCTGGAGCTGTTCAAGCCCTTCATCATCCGCAAGTTGGAGGAGGAGGGGTACGTCCAGACCGTCAAGAGCGCCAAGAAGCTCGTCGAGCAGGAGCGCCCCGAGGTCTGGGACATCCTCGAGGAGATCATCAAGGACCACCCGGTGCTGCTGAACCGCGCGCCGACCCTGCACCGCCTGGGCATCCAGGCCTTCGAACCGGTGCTGGTCGAGGGCAAGGCCATCCGCATCCACCCGCTGGTCTGCGCGGCCTTCAACGCCGACTTCGACGGCGACCAGATGGCCGTGCACGTGCCGCTGGGCTACGAGGCCCAGCTCGAGGCGCGCCTGCTGATGCTCTCGCCGAACAACATCCTGTCGCCGGCCAGCGGCACCCCCATCGCCACGCCCTCGCAGGACATGGTGCTGGGCTGCTACTACCTGACCCAGGAGCGCCCCGGCGCCAAGGGCAGCGGCAAGGTCTTCGCCAGCCCGGAGGACGCGGAGGCCGCGTTCCGGGCCGGCCTGATCGACAAGCACGCCCTGATCCGGATCCGCTTCACGGACGCCGCCGGCGTCCGCGAGATCCGCGAGACGACCATCGGCCGCCTGCTGTTCAACCAGATCCTGCCCGAGGGCATGACCTGGACGAACCAGGCCTTCAACAAGAAGGCCCTGGCCGCCCTGGTGGGCGACGTCCACCAGCGCTACGGCGCCACGGGCTGCATGCAGTTCCTGGACCGCCTCAAGCAGCTGGGCTTCCACCACGCGACCGAGGCGGGCATCACGATCGGCATCGACGACATCCTGATCCCCGACGCCAAGAAGGAGATCATCGCCGCGGCCCAGCGGCGCGTCGACGAGATCGTGAGCCAGCACCGCAAGGGCGTCATCACCAACCGCGAGCGCTACAACAAGGTCATCGATCTCTGGACCCAGGTGTCCGACGAGGTCCGCGACCGCATGTTCGACAACCTGAAGAACGACGACCAGGGCTTCAACTCGGTCTACATGATGAACGCCTCGGGCGCCCGCGGCTCGGCAGACCAGATCAAGCAGCTGGCCGGCATGCGCGGCCTGATGGCCAAGCCACAGACGAAGGTGACGGGCGGTTTCGGCGAGATCAACGAGCAGCCCATCCTCTCGAACGTCCGCGAGGGGCTGTCG
>JAURXS010000434.1 GCA_030654305.1 bacterium
CAGCAAGGGCGCCGAGGCGGCCAACCAGCAGCTCAGCCAGCGCCGCGCGCAGGCCGTGCTGGACTACCTGGTCGCGAAGTTCCCCGAGATCCGCGGCGGCCAGTACTCGGTCAAGGGCTACGGCGAGTCACTGCCCCTGGCCGACAACGGCACCGAGGCGGGACGCGCCCAGAACCGGCGCGTGGAGTTCAAAGTGCTCAACGCGGAGACCATCAAGCGCGTGATCGAGAGCCAGAAGCTGCTCGAGCGCTGACCGACGAGAGCGGTTCCCACCGCCCGGGAGGGGTCTTCCACGGAAGGCCCCTCCCAGTTTTTTACGTTCCGGCACCGCCGCGGCCGAACCGCGGTTGTGCCGCCCGCACCTCCCGGTCTATCATCGCGCGATGACCAGCTGGCATCGTCACGACCTCCCCCTGGACGCTCCCTTCACGCCGGGCCTCGCACGCCTGCTGCTGGCGGTCTGCGGCGACGACCTGCCGTCGGCCCTGGTGGTGCTGCCGGCCGTGCGCGCCTGCGGCTCGCTGCGGCACGCGCTGCTCGACGCCTCGGGCGCCGACGGCCTGCTGCTGCCGCGCCTGACCACGCCCGGCCGCCTCGCGGCGGACCTGGCCCTGCGCCTCGGGATCGACGACGCCACGACGGTGCCGAACCGCCTGCGGGCCGCGGTCCTGGCGCCACGCCTGGCGACCACCGCCTGGGTGCGGGAGCGCCCCGGCGCGGCCGCCGGCCTGGCCGAGGAACTGGTGCGCCTCTTCGACGAACTGCGGCGGCACGGCCTGGATCCCGCGGGGATCGACGGGGACGGCGACGAAGACCTCGGACCCGGCAGCGAGATCATGTCGCGCGACGCGGCCCGCGTGGCCGAGGCCTGGCGGCTCCACCGCGCCGTCGCGCCCCGCGACGACGTCGACCGCGAGCGCGACGTCGTCGACGCCCTGGAAGCCGGCGGCTGGCCCGGCCCGCCCGTCACCGACTTCGTGGTCGCGGGCCTGTCCGACCTGGCGCCGCTGACCGCCCGCCTCCTGCGCGCAGCCGCCGCGGGCGCCCACCACGCCCGCCTGGTGTCGACCCCGACGGGCGGCTCGCCGCTGTCGCGCCTGTTCCTGGCCTCGTTCAGCGAGCCCGCCGCCCCGACGCACCCCGCGTCGCCCGGCCGACTCGTCGCCCGCCTGC
>JAURXS010000435.1 GCA_030654305.1 bacterium
GGCGACAAGGTGAGCGACTACGTGCTGTTCGAGCCCTGGTCGGGCGAGGCCGCCGTCTCCGCCCTGCCCGCCACCAGCGGCCCGATCAACTGCGGCCAGACCGTCACCCTGAACTTCCGCTACGTGCCCGACGCCCTGACGCCCGCCCTGCGCGGCTTCACCGTGAAGGTGGACTGCTCGGACCAGCTGTCCTTCGGCGCCGCCGACATCGCCGACTTGGGCGTCTTCGACACTTTCGGCAGCGACTACTTCTTCGCGATCGACAACGGTGACGGCACCTTCACGATCGACAGCGCCATCCTGGGCGGCTCGACGGGGTTGACCACCGCGGCCAACCTGTTCGCGATCACCTTCCACCCGGTCAGCGACGGACCCGGCAGCGTGACGCTGCCAAACGTCGTGCTGCGCGATCTGACCAACGGCGACATCGGCAGCGTGGTCACCGGCGCGACGATCACGGTCGACTGCACGTCGCCGCCGGCGGTGACCAACCTGACGTCCGCGCCCGGGCACCGGAAGGTCACCCTGGCCTGGACGATGCCCGTCGCCACGGACGTGCACCACTACGAGGTGTGGCGCGCCCTCTGGCACAACGGCGACAACGTCTCCTCGGCCTACCCCGAGTACGACGACCTGCCGCTGGACGAGGAACCGACCTGGCCGGCCAACCACGCCGCCGTCCTGCTCAATCCCGAGTGGACGCTGGTCAACGGCGCACTGCCCGGCACGGAAGTCGGATACGTGGACACCTACGCTCCGCGCGGCATCTACTACTACGAGGTCTACACGGTCGACGCGGCCGGCAACTTCGGGCCCGGCTCGTCGCCCAACAACCGCGCCACCAACTACTGGCTCGGCGACGTGGACCCGACCCTGGCCTACGACGGCGACGTCGACGTCCAGGACATCAGCCGCCTCGGCGCCTCCTACGGCTTCGGCGGCGTCCACCCGTTCTACAACAACCACTGCGACGTCGGCCCGACCGACAACCGCAGCGGCCGGGGCATCCCCCTGACCGACAGCACGGTGGGCTTCGAGGACCTGATGATCTTCGCGCAGAACTTCGGCAACGTCGGACCGGCCCGGCAGCCCGCCGGCGGCACCGATAGCCCGCAGTTGGTCTGGCAGCGCATCGACGCCACGACGTGGTCGCTGCTGCTGGCCGAGCCCTGCGCGGACCTCAAGGGCCTCCACCTGACGGCTCCCCTGCCCGAGGGCATCTCCTGCGAAGTCGCGGCCGGCTCCCTGCTGGCCGGGCAGAGCAACCCCGGCTTCGCCGCCAACGCGCCGGGCAACGTCCTGGACGCCGGCGTGGCGCTGCTGGGACAGGGCGCCACGATCGGCGGCGCGGGCGAACTGCTGCGCGTCGTCTTCAGCGCCGACGTCGAGCTCCAGCCCCGGGTGACGGCCCGCAACGGCGCGAACGGGGATCTCGCGGTCGGCATGACCACCGAGATCACGCCGGTCACGCCGCTGCGCTTCGCCGCGCACCAGAACTATCCGAACCCCTTCAACCCCCAGACCACCATCGCTTTCGTCCTTCCCGAGAGCCGCGAGGTCCGCCTCGCCGTCTACTCGCTGGACGGATCGCTGGTGCGGGTGCTGACGGACGGCGCGCTGCCGGCCGGCCCGCACACGGCCGTCTGGGACGGCCTCGACAGCCAGGGTCAGGGCGTCGCTTCGGGCGCCTACTTCTACCGCCTCGAGGCGGGCCCGGACAGCCAGGTCCGCAAGATGCTGCTGATGAAGTAGCGACGATCCAACGGGGCCCCGGCGACGAGCCGGGGCCCTTCCCGCGACGGGGACGGACCCCCGCCCCAACACCCGACGGAGCGCCATGACGTTCGGAGGGAAATGCTCATGAGAAAGTCATCTCTGTTGCTGGCGTTGCTGTTGCTCGCAGCTGGCGCCTGGGCCGCCGGGCCGCCGGCCATGCCCGCCGAGGGCGTGCCCGCCGGCGCCCGCGAGATCATCCTGGGCGGCGAAAAGGCCTTCGGCGATCCGACCGACTTCGCGGCGTCGCTGGCGGCCGGCGCCGACTACCTGGTCGGCATGCAGGCCGACATCACCGGGGACAACGCCGGCAACGGCGTCGTCGACACCGACCCCGACGACGGCGGCTGGGACTGGAGTTCCACCGTCTTCGTCCACAGCGCGACCGCCAGCGCGACCAACATCTACGGCGCGACGGTGCAGGGGATCTACCGGGCCTACCTGCTGGATCCGCAGCCCGCCTACTTCACGGCGATGAAGGACGCCGCCGACCACATCGTGAGCGTCGGCCCCACCGTGATCCGCTCGGGCCCGGACGTGATCTTCCTGCTGAACTTCGCGAACCTGCCGGACTGCCCCGCGCCGGCCGTCTACCGGGCGGGCGCGCAGGCGATCTGGAACCGCCAGCTCAGCGTCTACACGACGATGGCCGACCTCGCCGCATACATCCGCGATTTCCGCTACGGCCAGGGCTTCAGCAACGGCATCATCCCCTGGGACATCGCGCCCTGGGTGGAGGCCGCCATGCTGATGGACGAGGCGTTCCCCCTCGCGGGCCACGCCGCCGAGGCCGCCGCCATGGCCGAGGTCGTCTACCGGGACAGCTTCCTGGGCCTCCCCGGCTACTTCGATCCCGACGGCGCCAACATGGGTAGCGACCCGAACTGGAACAACCCGCTCTTCTGGTGGTATTCCAGCGGTCTGACCGGCATCATCGACGCGTTCGCTGTCTCGGGTGCCCACACCGCCGAACTGCCGGGTCTGCAGGCCCTGCTGTTGGCCTGCCAGTACGCCGACGGCGCCTTCAGCGACCAGTACGGCGCCGATGTCGAGATCGACCGTGACTGGCAGGGCTCCGCCTACGCCTTGCGGTCCCTGGCCGACAACCTCCCCTCGACCGTCGCCACCCGCGCCGCCATCCGCCAGGGCGCCATCTGGCTGGCGTCCACGCAGGACGTCAGCGGCGGCTGGGTCTACGGCAGCGGCACCCACTATCCGGAAGTCGGTGGCGAGATCACCGCCGGCCTGGCGGCCGCCGCCGGCGCCACGGTCACCGCCGCCGCGAGCGGCCCCGACCCCGTGCAGTGCGGCCAGACCAAGACCGTGACCTTCGCCTACGCCCCCGGCGACGCCACGCCCGGCCTGCGCGGCTACGAGTTCGTGGTCAAGGTGGCCGGCCCGGTGGCCACCGTCACCTCGGCCCACTTCGCCAGGGCCGGCGGCCTGATGTCGGTCGGCTCCACGGTCTTCTACGTGGTGGACGAGGGCGGCGGCGTCTTCTCGGTCAACGAGTCCATCCTGGGCACCACCCCCGGACTGCTGGTCCCCGGCAACCTGTTCACGCTGGTCCTGACGACCAGCGGCACCGGCGTCGTGGACGTGACGGTGGAGAGCTACCGCATGCGCGACCCGGCCAACCTGGACATCTTCGCCGACGTGAGCGGCGTCTCGTTCACGGTGGACTGCACCATGCCGCCGGGCGTGACCGACCTGACGTCGGCCCCCGGCCACGAGCAGGTCACGCTCGCCTGGACGATGGCCGACGCCTCGGACGTGGATCACTACGAGGTGTGGCGCGCCGTCTGGCATACCGGCGACAACGTCACCTCTGCCTACCCCGAGTACGACGATGTCAACCCGAACCAGCCCGTGTGGCCCGCCGACCACGCCGCCGCCGTCGCCAGCCCCGAGTGGTCGCTGGTGAGCGACACGGTGGCCGGTTCCGCCGTGGCGTTCGTCGACAGCTACGCCCCCCGCGGCATCTACTACTACGATGTCTACGCCGTGGACGCCGCCGGCAACGTCGGCCCCGGCGCCGGGCCGATGAACCGCAGCACGAACTACTGGCTCGGCGACATCAATCCCCCGACCTACGACGGCGACGTCGACGTCCCCGACATCGACGAACTCGGCGCCGCCTTCGGCTACGTCCATGGCGGCGGCGGCTACGACAACGAAGCCGACGTCGGCCCCACCGACGACACCAGCAGCTTCGGCATCCCGACCACCGACAACGTGATCGATTTCGAGGACCTGATGATCTTCGCCATGAACT
>JAURXS010000436.1 GCA_030654305.1 bacterium
CTACGAGGCCTGGCTGGCCTTCCTGGCCATCCTGATCTGGCACATGTACTCGACGGTCTTCATGCCGGGGATCTACCCGATGAACCCGTCGTGGATCACCGGCCTGATGCCGCAGCGCATGTTCGAGCACGAGCACCCGGCCGTGAAGCTGGTGGAGCAGCGCCATACGGTGCGCACGCGGGTGGCGCAGGACGAGCCGGTCATGGACGGGCGCGAGAAGGTGGACCCGGGCACGCCGCGGCGCGACGGCCCGACGGAGCCGCCGCACGTGTAGGCCGCCCCGGCGATCTGATGCGAAAATGAGAAGCGGCCCCCGCGGGTGCGGGGGCCGCTTCGTCGTCCGGCGATGGGGCGGATTACTTCGCAGCGGCCTCGGGCACCGGGTGCTTGATCAGGGCCCACATCTTGTCGTAGTCGAAAGCCTTGAACGTCGGGCTCTCGGCGTTGTGGCACTTCACGCAGGTCTCCTTGCCACCGATCTTCATGCCGGCGGCGACCGCGGCGGCGTGATCCTCCATGACGGCCTTGGACTTGTATTCCGAACCGGCGCCGTGGCAGGCCTCGCAGCCCACGCCCTCCTCGGGCACCCACTTCGTGGCGGCCTCGAGCGCGACGCCCAGGAAGCCCTTCGTGGTGTGGCACTTCAGGCAGGCGGCCTCTTCCCAGGGATTGCCCAGGCCCTTCTCCTTGGCGATGGCGATGGCCGCCGCGCCCTTCAGGGTGGCGAAGGCGCCGGCGTGCGCCGACTCGGTCCAGATCTTCGCCTGGTCGCCGGTCTTGACCTTGTGGCACATCACGCACTTGGGAACGCCGATGATCGTGGGCTCGGCAGCCTGGGCGACCACGGCGCAGACCACCGTGAGCGCGACCAGGACCAACAGGGACTTCTTCATGCTTCCTCCTTGCCGGGTGATCGGCCGGATCCGTCTCGGTGTCCCGGCCGGAAAACGTTCGGGTGGCGGCGCCACTTCCGATGACCCGAATGTAAACGATCGGTCCGGGTCGCCCCAAATAAAAAAAGGTGTTCCAGGCCGAGCCGCGCTAATCGAGAAAGAGAATCAAGAACGCGAACCGCGGGCTGGGATGAGTCTTGATATTCTGCTAGACTAGTCGGAGTTCCCGTTCGGCGCGTCGAGCGCGCATTACAATCGGAGTCGAATCATCCTGCATTTGGGAGAAATCCGATGAGAACGTCTTTGTTCCTCGCCTGCATCGGCTTGCTGTTGCTGCCGCTTGCGGCCACGGCCGAGCCCCAGTTCGCCTGGTCGTCGCTGCTGGACAGCGGCGCCTCGCTGGACGACAACGGCCGGGTCGTGGTCGCCCACGCCTCGGGCGACGCCGTGGTGGCCGGCGTCAGCCACGACGGCATCGGCGGCTCGGACATCCTCGTGCGCCGCCTGGCGGCCAAGGACGGCGTCCCGGTCTGGTCGCGCCGCATCCCGGCCTTCGACGCCTCGGACATGTCGGTCGCCGACCTGGCCTGGGACGAGGCGGGTGACTTGATCGTGGCCGGGCATGTCCTGGGCTGCGTGGGGTGAGGCCACGGTGACGACATCGTCGTGCTCAAGCTCGACGATGCGACCGGGGAGGTTCTCTGGTCCCAGTCCTACGCCTCGCCGAATGCCGAGAACGATTCCGCCTACGCCCTGGCCCTGGACGGGTCCGGGGACATCTTCATCGCCGGCCGCGTCAACGTCGCGGGGCGGCTGGACGAGATCGCGTTGCTGAAGTTCGCCAACGTCGACGGCGAGCTGCTGTGGACGGCCTTCGACGGCGGCGCCGCCCGCCTCGACGACCGCGCCCTGGACGTGGCCGTCGGCCCCGACGGCGACCCCGTGGTGACGGGCCTGGTCCAGAACGCCAACGGCACCGCCTCGCTGCTGACCGCGAAGTACGCCAGCGCCGACGGCAGCCCGGTGTGGGGCGTGCTCACGACCGGCCTGGTCAACGACGCCAGCGGCGACGGCTGGATCGGCATCGACGGCGCCGGCGACGTGCTGCTGGCCGGCAAGGCCTGGCACTCGTCGACCTCGTACGACGTGCTCTGCGCCAAGCTCGACGGCGACGACGGGCTGCAGTTGTGGCGCATCGACTGGACCAACGGCACCCGCGCGGACGATCCCGGCGGCATGCTCGTGGATGCGGCCGGCGACCTGGTCGTGGTCGGCGTCACCGCCGGCGACTACCTGACGGTCAAGCTGAGCGGGGCGAACGGCTCGCGGACCTGGCTGTCGACCTACAACGGCCCGCAGGGCTGGTACGACGTGGCCAACGGCGTGGCGTTCGGCTCCGGCGGCGAGATCCTGGTCACCGGCTTCAGCGACGGCACCGGCACGAGCTGGGACGTTGCGACCCTGGGCTACGACCCGACCACCGGCGCCCAGCGCTGGGCGCGCCGCTACGACGGCCCCGCCCACCTGACCGACGAGGCGCGGTCGCTCGCGCTGGCGCCTGGCGGCACCCTGTACGTGACCGGCTACGTCTACGGCGATGTGAGCGGCATGGACCAGGTGGTGCTGGCGTATTCCCATCCCGACCTGACGGACGCCGGGGACCTGCCCGCGCCGCCGGCGCCGTTGGCGGCCTATCCGAATCCCTTCAACCCGGCGACGGTTGTGACCTACCGGCTCGCGGCGGCGTCGGAGGTGAGGCTCGCGGTCCACGACCTCGCGGGGCGGCTGGTCGCCGTGCTCGACGGTGGGTGGCGCGAGGCCGGCACGCACCGGGCGAGCTGGGGCGGGCGAGACGCGGCAGGGCGCGTCGCGACCAGCGGCGTCTACGTGCTGCGCCTGACGGCCGATGGCGGGGTCCGGGAAACCGCGAAGCTGACGTTGCTGAAGTAGTCCGGGCTCGCCGAAGCGAAGGGCCGCCTCCCGCACGGGGG
>JAURXS010000437.1 GCA_030654305.1 bacterium
ATCAAATTTACGACAACGAAAGAACGGGCAGATCCGGCTAGCCGAGCCCCCATAGCACGATTCCCGCAGCTCCTCCCCCCAGGACCAGCCACAGCGAACCGATGCGCGTGCGCACCAGCAGCAGCAGCGCCACCGCCGCCAGGACCGCCGTTGGCGCGTCGCGCACCGCCGCGCATCCGATCTGCCAGGACACCGCCGCCATCAGCGCCAGCGAGGCCGTGACCACGCCGTCCAGGAAGAGGCCGGCGGTCGGGGAGCGCCGCAACCGCGGCACCAGCGGCCCGCTCAGGGCCACGAAGACGAAAGCCGGCAGGAAGATCCCCAGCGTCGCCAGCATGGCTCCGGGCACGCCGCCCAGCAGGTAGCCGATGAACGTCGCGGTGGAGAACAGCGGACCCGGGGTCACCTGGCCGACCGCGACGGCGTCCAGCAGCTGGGATTCCGTGAGCCAGCGCCAGCGGTCCACCAGGTCGGCGCGCAGGAAGGCGATCAGCACGTAGCCGCTGCCGAAGAGCACCGAGCCGACCTTCAGGAAGAACAGGAAGAGCGACGACAGGGCGAACGGGCGCGCGACGATCTCGGCGGCGCCGGCGACCGCGGCGGCGGGCAGGCGGGAAGCGGCGGCCAGGAAGCCGCCCAACCCCAGCAGCAGCACGCCCGGCGGCCGCCGCAGCCGTGGCAGGCGCGTCGCGAGCGCCGCCAGTCCGGCTCCCGCAAGCACGAGCAGCTCGTTCACGCCCGTCAGGATGGCGCCCAGGGACGCAACCGCCAGGATGATCGGCAGCGGCCGCTTCAGCGTGGAGCGCGACATCCCCCACAGCGCGTGCGCCACGATGGCGACGATCACCGGCTTCACGCCGTCGAGCAGCGCCGCGACCCGCGGCAGCGCGCCGAAGCGGACGTAGGCCCAGGCGAAGAGCAGCGTGATCAGGACGGCCGGCAGGATGAAGCAGGCGCCCGCGACCAGCAGGCCGGGCCGGCCGGCGCGGCGGTGGCCGATGTGGATGGCGAGCTCGGTGGAGTTCGGGCCGGGGATCAGGTTGGTCGCGCCCATCAGGTCCAGGAATTCCGCGTCGGTGAGCCAGCCGCGCCGCTGCACGACCTCGGTGCGCATCAGCGCGTTGTGGGCCGCGGGACCGCCGAAGGAGAGCGCGCCCAGGCGCAGGAACAGGCCGGCCAGTTCCCGCAGCCGCGCGCCGCGGCTCATCGCCGCGCGAGGAAGGAGAGCGCCAGCAGGCCCCAGCCCGCCAGGAAGAACACCCCGCCGAAGGGCGTGACGATGCCCAGCTTGCGCAGGCCCGTCAGGGCCAGGGCGTAGAGGCTGCCCGAGAACAGCAGCGTGCCGGCGAGGAAACACCAGCCGGCGGCGCGGGCCTGTGGCCCGGAGGCGACGCCGCCGCCGGCGGCCCAGGCGGCCGCGAGCAGGGCGAAGGCGTGGTACATCTGGTAGCGCGCGCCGGTCTCGAAGATGGTCAGCATCTCCGGCGTGAGCTTCGACTTGAGCCCGTGGGCGGCGAACGCGCCCAACGCGACGGCGACCAGGCCGGACACGGCGCCGGCGAATGCGAAGTTCATCAGATCTCCACCTTGAAGAGGCCCTTGACCGCCAGCCCGCCGGCGATCGAGAAGAGGCAGAAGCCCCACAGCCAGTTCGGCATGCCGAGACGGTCGCGGCCTCGCGCGGGCAGCTCGGCCCGCAGCTCGGTCACCACGGCGCCGCCGGGCAGGGGCGATTCGGCCGGGTGCAGCAGGACGTGACGCCACCCCGCCGTGACGCGGGCCGCGGCGAGGCGGCCCAGCGCTCCGTCCGGGGCCAGGCGTTTTTCGAAGCGCTCGGCGCCGTCGACGACGGCGAACCCCGCGGGGGCGTCGCGCTCCGCCCGCACGCGCCACCAGACGGTGCGCTCGGCGCGGTCGCGCACCGGCCCGGCCGCCACGGCCAGGCCCGCGGCGGGTTCGAGCGCGAGGCGGTCCGGGGACGCGCCCTCGGCGTAGCGCGCCGCGACCAGGATCTCCTCGCCGGCGCGCAGGGCGCGGCGCTGGAAGCGCGCGTCCAGCTGCACGATCGCCAGCAGCGCCAGCGGCAGCAGCACCAGCAGGGCCGGCAGCGACACCAGCAGGTAGCGCAGGTTCGCCGCCAGCAGCCGCGCCTGCAGGCGCGCCATCACGGCCAGCGAGTCCTGGTACAGGCTCAGCTCGTAGAGGCCGCCGGTCAGCTCGCGCCGGCGGCGGGCCAGCAGGTCCTGGTTCGTCGTGAGCTTGAACAGCCATAGCATCGCGACGCCCGCGAGCGCCGACACCACGGCCAAGCCCGCCCACGGCGCACCGCCGAAGGGGCGCAGCAGCAGGTCGAACAGGCCGTTCAGCAGCGAGGCGATCCAGGTCACCGCGGACTCCTCAGGAGATGTAGCCGAGGCCCTGCATGCGCTTGCGGATCTCGTCCTCGGAGGCGCCGCCCTCCTCGAACTTCGCGATCTCGCGTTCCAGCACGTGGCGGACGAACTCCTCCGGCGAAGCGTAGCCGGCGATCCCGGCGTACTTGCGGATCTTGGCCAGCAGGGCCTTGTCGATCTTGACGACGGGTCCGAACATCAGCGACCTCCCGTGAAGAGGGGGCTGCCGACCATCTCCGGCAGCGGCGCGATCCCGAAGAGGGAGAGGAACGTCGGGGCCAGGTCCAGCAGGGTCGGGTCGGCCTTGTCGATCCGGCGGCTGCTGATGATGATCCCGGGCACCTCGTCGGCGGCCATGCAGTGGTCGCCGCTCCACTTCATCATGTTGTCGGCGAACGTGGCCTCGGGCACCTCGCCCAGCGCCGACTCGTTGGAGCCGCGGAAGCCGCGGTGGTAGCCCAGGACGATGTCCGGCGCCTCGGCCGCGTGCGGGCCGTGGTAGACCTCGTCGGTGCGGTAGGCGTGCTTGATCGCCCGCCCGCCGGTGACGGGGTCGGTCACGGCCTCGAGGCCGGCGACCAACTCCCGCAGCAGGGCCTCCCGCGCGGCGCCGGGCTCGACGATCCCGCGCTCCTCGCGCCCGCTCAGGTTGAGGTAGAGCCCGTTGATGCCGATGGCGTAGGCCCGGGTGCGGTTCCAGTCGATCCCCGACAGGTACATCACGTCCTGCGGCGCGACCCCGGGCTCCAGGACCAGGTACCCGTGGTCCAGCAGCCAGCGGTTGACGTGGAAGGAGCGGTGGTAGGGCGCGAAGCCGTGGTCGCTCAGCACCAGCACCAGCGTCTCGTCGTCCACGTGTTCCAGGGCCAGGCCCAGGGCCCGGTCGCAGTTGCGGTAGACGTCGCGGATGCGCTGCTCGTGGCGCGCGGCCTCGACGTCGTGACGCGGCGAGTCGTGGTCCATGTTGCGCCAGAAGGTGTGGCAGGTCTGGTCGGGGCTGTTGAAGTAGAAGAACAGGAAGCCGTCCGACTGCGTCGCGAAGCGGTCCAGTTCGTTGCGCAGCTGGCGCTCGCGTTCCTCGAAGACCAGCGACGACTGCGACACGTAATCGTCGTCGTTGAAAGCGCCCTCCTCGAGGGCCTTGGTGTCGTCGGGCAGGCCCTGCGTGTAGAAGGGGCCCAGGGTCGCGGCCAGTTCGCGCGACCAGTCCGCGGGCGTGCTGATGGGCATCTCCGGCGCGGCGGGGTCGAGGTTCACCGGCGTGACGTACAGCTTGAACGTCGGCGAGACTTCCTTCAGGTAGAAGCGGCAGACGCCGCGCACGGTCTTCAGGGCGGGCACCAGGCGGAAGCGCAGGGTGATCCAGTCGCTCCACTCGCCCTGCTTCAGCAGGAAGCGCTCGCCGTCGACGTCGAACAGGGCGCTGCCTTGCTCGCGGTCCACCACGGCCTCGAAGGGCAGCCGCGCTTCCGGGTCGCCCGCGCGGTAGGTGTTGGCCGGGCCGACCAGCTCGCCCCACACGCGGCCGTCGCGCAGCGCGACCGGCACGTGGCGACCGCCGGACATCTCGACCTCCTCCGCGAGGTCCTCAGTGAAGTAGCTGTAGATGCCGTAGGTGCCCAGGATGTCGGGCGTGCCCATGCCCGACAGCGTGTGCGCCTCGCACTCGACCGGCGGGAAGTTGGCGGGCACCTTGAAGACGGTGGCGTCGACGCCGGCCCGGTCCAGCAGCTGCCAGAAGGCGACGCCGTCGCGCAGGTTCTCGACGTGGCCTTCGTCGCGCGGGAACTTCCAGGGCCCGACCTTCCACCAGCGCTGCGGCTCCATGGCCTGGGCGGCCGACAGGTAGGGCGTCAGCGTGGCCGGGTTGCGGTGGATGAAGTCGAAGATGCCGTGGCCGCCGGGGTCCATGCCGGTGATGAAGTTGGACCAGGCCACCGGCGACTGGGGCGGGATCGCCGTGCCGAGGCTGCGGTAGTCGCCGCGCGCGATCAGGGCGTCGAAGTTGGGCAGCGAGCCGTCGGCGCGGAACCGGTCCAGCAGCTGCGGGTCCATGCCGTCGAAGCCGATGCACAGCACCTTCGGCTGTTCCCGGGGCGGCGCCGCGCCGGCGGTCGCGGCCGCGAGCAGCAGGCTCGCGAACGCGGCCAGGGCGAGGGTCGTTGCGGTGCGGCGCGGCGTCACGGGGCTTCTCCTTCGGGCAGCAGGCTGCGGCCGGTCATCCAGGCCGGCTTCGCGATGCCGAACAGGTCCAGGATGGTCGGCGCCAGGTCGGTCAGCGCCGGCTTCGTCGCGGCGAACGGCAGCGACGAGAAGAGGATCCCCGGCACCAGGCGCGGGTCGACGCAGTGGTCGCCCGACCAGCTGCGGGTGTTGTCCTCGAAGACGTCGGCGGTGATCCGTCCCACCGCGGCGTCCCAGCCCGTGCGCCAGCCGGCCTTGTAGCCCACCACCAGGTCGGGGCCGTTGTCGACGTACGGACCGTGGTAGCATTCCCGGCCGTCCCAGACGCCGTTGACGCAGGCGCAACCGCGGCCGGGATCGCGCAGCTCCCGCAGCTTCGCCGCCAGTTCCAGCTTCAGGGCGTCGGCCGCGTCGGGCTCCACGATCCCGCGGGCCTCGCGGCCCTTCAGGTTGAGGTAGAAGCCGCCGAGACCGGTGGCGTAGGCGCGGGTGCGCGACCAGTCCACGCGCGTCGGTTCGACCCGGACGCCCGGCGCGAGGGCCGGCGGGGGGCCCGCGGCGGGATCGTCCAGCAGGCGCAGGTAGCCGTGCTCCCGCAGCCAGGTGTTGAGGTTCACGCCGCGCTGGAAGGTCTTGAAGCCGTGGTCCGAGACGACCAGCAGCACGTCGCCGGGCCGCAACCGCTCCATCGTCTCGCCCACCAGCGCGTCGGCGCGGTCGTAGAGGTCGCGGATGGCGTGGCGGTGGCGCGCGACGTCCTTGCCGGCGTTGGCCGGGTGCGCGGGGTCGAGGTAGCGGAAGAACATGTGCTGCACGCGGTCGGTGGCGTCGAAGACGACCGTGATCGAGCCGGTGCGCTGGCGGTCGAGCGCGTGGAAGAACTGCCGGCGGCGCTCCTCGTGGATCTCGTAGGCCTGGTCCAGGAAGGCCTGCTCGTCGATGACGCGCTCGTTCAGGGCCCAGGTGTCCTCCGCCAGGCCCAGCGTGGCGAACGGCCCGTGCAGCTTGCCCAGGGCGACGGCGTAGTGGGCGGGGTGGGAGATGGTCAGCGCCGGCTTCTCGGGGTCGAGGTGCACCGGCGTCACGTAGAAGCCGACCGGCTCCTCGAAGCTCGTGACGCGGAACTTGCAGATGCCGTGCGCGGTCAGGCCGGGCCCGGCGCGGAAGGCGACGCGGATCCAGTCGCTGTTGACCTCGGCGCCCAGGGTGAACGCCCGCCCTGCCACGCGGAAGTGAGCCAGGCGGGCCGCCGCGTCGAAGCGCACCTCCACCGGCACGCTCAGCGGCCGTCTGTCGAGGTCGTCGGGGCCGGCCAGCCGCGCGCGCCAGAGGTCGCCGTCGCGCTCGAGGCGGTTGCGCACGCCGCCGATCGTCTCGTTGTCGGCGACGGGAGCCACGCCGGCGGACGCGCCGTCGATCGGGGCGCCCTGGTCCGGGTCCGAACCGTACCAGGAGAACGTGCCCTGGGTCCCGCGCAGGTCGGGCACGCACATCGCCGACAGCATCTGCCCGTCGACCTTCTCGGGCGGGAAGGTGATCGGCACCCGCAGCACCGTGGCCTTGACGCCGTGTTCGCCCAGCACCTGCCAGAAGGCCTTGCTGCGCCGCAGCAGTTCGAAGCGGGGCTTGCCCAGGGGCAGCCGCCAGGGGCCCAGCTTCAGCACGCGGTCGGACGTCTCGAGGCGGGTGGAGGAGAGCACCGGCAGGCAGGTGCGCAGGTCGCGGTTCAGGAAGTCGAAGATGTTGTGGCGGCCCGCGTCGACGCCGGTGGCGAAGCCCGACCACGCGACCGGCGACATCGCGGGCGTGGTCGTGGACAGCGGCCGGAAACCGCCCTGCGCGGCGAGGCGGCGCAGGTGGGGCAGGCGGCCCTCGCGCAGGCCCTGCTTGACCAGGCCGGGGTCCAGCCCGTCGAGGCCCAACACGACGACCCGCCGGGCGCGGGCCCGGCGCAGGCGCCGCCGGCCGCGCAGGTACCGCAGCAGCGTGCGCAGGGGCCACAGCAGCAGCGCGCCCAGCGCCACGAACACGCCGGCCAGGCCGAACAGCACCGACCCGCCCAGCGCGAACCCGGCGCCGGGGCCGATGTACGCCGCGGCGGGCGCGGCCGCGGCGACGGCGGCCAGCCCGACGATGGCGGCGAGGCCGCGCCCGCTCGCGCGGCGCGGTCCGTTCTCGCGATGTCGGCGGTGCGTGCGGCGCGGCATGGCATGTCCCGGTCAAATGGTCCGGCGTGCGCGGCGGAGACGACCGTTCAGGATAGGTGAACCGGGTCGCGATGGCATCCCAAAACCGTCCCGGGAAACCGGCAACAGCGTTTATTTCTGCAGCGCGTAGGCCGCGATGACGCTGGCGGTGTAGTCGGGCTCCTCGAGCATCACGAAATGGCCGACCCCGGGCATCGTCTTGAACGCGATCGTGCGCGCCCCGGCGAAGCCGTAGCCGTCGAGGAACTGCTGCGCGAGGTTGGGGTCGGGCAGCAGCGAGCCGCTGCCGATCACCAGGATCGGGATGTCGTGGCCGTTCAGCTCGTCGCTCAGGTCGAAATCGAAGCTGTCCAGCAGGAGCTGGGTGAAGGTGATCTGCTCGGTGCGCAGGGCCTGGTCGACGATGCGGTCGGCGATCACCTTCTCCTGGCTGAGCTGCCCGAAGTAGTTGGCCAGGTACGCGTCGTAGTTGTTGGCGAGCTGGTCGGCGACCTGCACCTTCATCTCGCGCGGGGCCGACTGGCGCGGCACGGCGTCGATCAGCACCAGGCGGCGGACCTGCTGCGGGTGGTCGAAGGCGTAGGTCATGGCGACCAGGCCCCCGAAGCCGTGCCCCACCAGCACCGGCGTGTGGATGCCTTCCTCGGCCAGGAACCGGCCGAGATGGTCGGCCACCGTGGCGATGGTCGCGTCCTTGATCGGCGGGGTGCGGCCGTGGCCGGGCATCTCGTAGGACCAGACCCGGAACCCCAGCTGCAGGCGAGGCGTCACTCCCTCCCAGATCGAAGCGTCGGAACCGAGGCCGTGGATCAGGACGATGTCGCTGCCGATCGGATCGAACGGCGCGGCCGCGTCGTCGGCGGCGGCGGCGATCGTCGCGCCGAGGATCAGGACGGACAGCAGAAGCACGCGCTTCATGGGAGGGCCTTTCGCGGCTCGGGGAGGGGGGGCGGTTCGCCGATCACTTCGAACAGGTCGCCGTCGGACGCCACAACAACATCGGCCGGCGCGTGTTCCCGCACCAGGGCGGGGAGATCCAGGGCGGCGGCGGCGGGGTAGAGGTGCGTCAGCACGACGCGGCGCGGCCGGGCCGCCGCGATCAGGGCGCCGACGCGCGACGGCGACATGTGGCCGTCGATGGCCAGCTCGTCGGGCGTCGAGCACTCGACCACCAGCAGGTCGGCCCCGAGGGCGGCGGCCTCCAGCGCCCGGCAGGGCCCGGTGTCGCCCGAGAGGACCAGCCTGCGCCCGTCGCGGTCGCGCGCGAGCCAGCCGAGGTTCTCGGCACTGAAGCGGTCCTCGCCGTGTTCGACCCGAAAGGCCTCCAGCGCGGACGCGCCGCGAGCCGTCCCGACCGCCCAGCGGCCGTCGTCGTCGGGTTCCAGCGCGTCGCCGCCGGCGACCTCCAGCACCTCGAGCGGCCGCCGGCGCGGCGTCAGCCAATCCCCGTAGAGGTCGCGCAGGCGGTCGAGGTACGCGGCCAGGCCGCGCGGCCCGATGACCTGCAGGAGGCGCCGCGACTGCGGGACGACCGTGTGCAGCGCGAACAGCAGCGGGGCCAGGTCGGCGCAGTGGTCGAGGTGCAGGTGGGTCAGCAGGACGGCGTCGATCCCGTCGATCGTGGCCGGACCGTGGGGCGAGCGCACCAGTCGGACCAGGGCGCCTGGACCCGGGTCCACCAGCAGGGAACGGCCGTCGATCGTCAGCCAGGCGGCCGACGGGCTGCGGTCGATGGTCGGCACGGCGCCGCCGGTGCCCAGGATCAGCAGAGCGATCATGGTGTACAAGCAAGCGTCGCGTCGGGCCGGGGTCAAGCCGCAAGCCGCGAGCCGTCCGCTAGACACCCGCGGGCCAGCCGACTATCATGATCCATCCGCGGCCGGCCGGGCCGCGTCCCAGGGAATGCCGAGAGGAAGCCGAGAGCATGAAGTCACGACCGATCGTCATCGCCCTGCTGGCCGCCGTTGCGTTCGCGGCCCCGGCCCGCGCCCAGATCGCCCCCGCGGACACCTCCGAGGTGATCCTGCGCGACGACATGAGCGACGACGAGAAGATCGCCGCCCTCAACCGCCTGCTGGTGCTCAACCCGCGCAACTCCGAGCTGTACAACGACCTCGGCGTGATCTACGCCGGCCGCGAGGATTGGCTGTCCGCCCGCGACGCCTTCATCGCCGCCATCCAGTCCGACCCCCGCGCCCCGGCCAGCCACCGCAACCTGGGCCTGGTCATGACCAAGCTCGAGCAGTACGACATGGCCCTCTCCGAGCTGGACGCCTACCGCAATCTGGCGCCGGACGGGGGCGGGGACGCCTGGAAGCTGATCGCCGAGGCCCGCCGCCGCTCCGGCGACCCGGAAGGCGCCGCCGCAGCCTACGAGAGCGGTCTGGAGGCCTACGGGCAGGTGTTCGGCGCCGAGACCTGCGACCTGATCATGGGCCGGATCGTGCTGGCGGAGGCCGCGTCCGACCAGCAGACCGTCGACGCGGTGCTGGAGCGCTACGCCGCCGGGGCCCGCGACCACCTGGCCGCGACCGGGTTCGTGCCGGCCGACCGGACCGGCCTGGCGGCGAAGGCCCTGCTGGAGCGGGCGCTGCGCCGCCGGATCGACGCCGCCCAGGCCGAGACCCAGGAAGGCCGGCACGCCGCCGCGGCGGCCCTGTACGAGGCGGCGATGGTCCTGGACCCGTCCCGCCAGGACCTGCTGCCCCTGGCCGCCTTGTCCTGGTTCGACTCCGGCGACGCGATGAAGGCGAAGGTCATGGCGCGGCGCGCGACGCAGGACCATCCCGAGCGCCCGGACGGCTGGCGGGCCCTGGGCCGCATCGCCGAGGCCGAGAACCGCTCCCAGGACGCCATCGCCGCCTACACCAGCGCCTGGACCCTCGACGACACCCAGGACGACGTGGCCGCGAAGATCGGCACCCTCTACCTGCGCGCGGGGGACAACGAGGGCGCGCGCAAGTTCATGGGCGCGGTCGTGTCCTCGCCCGACACGCCGCCGGAGATCCTCTTCAACTACGGGCTCAGCCTGCAGCGGTCCGACGACCACAAGCTGGCGGTGCCGCCCTTCTACAAGGCGGTGGAGAAGGACCCCGGCCTGATCGCGGCCTGGAAGGCCCTGGCCGCGTCCCTGCGCCAACTGGAGCGCTGGCACGAGGCGGCCGTCGCCTACGAGCGCGCCCTCGCCTCCGAGCGCGACCCGAAGCTCGCCTTCCAGCTGGGCACCTGCCTGGTGAAGGACGGCCGCCCAGGGGACGCCATCGCCGCCTACCGGCTCGCCCTGGACCTCGACCCCGTCTACACGAAGGCCTGGTCGAACCTCGGCGTGGTCCAGATGCAGATCGAGGATTACGTCGGCGCGCTCGACTCCTTCCGCACGCTGGCGGCCCTGGAGGACGACGTCTACCGGGCCCGTCTGAACGAGGGGGTCTGCCTCTACCAGCTCGGCCGCTACGAAGAAGCCATCGCGGCCTACGAGCAGGCCCTGGCCCTGCAGGAGACCTCGGCGGTCTGGGAGAACATGGGCCACGTCTTCGACAAGCTGGGGGACAAGCAGGGGGCCGCCTCCTGCTTCAAGGAAGGCCAGCGCCTGAAGGCCGAGGGCAAGTGACGACCCGCCGGCG
>JAURXS010000438.1 GCA_030654305.1 bacterium
GATCTCGCCGAGACAATTCGCGGCGCCGGTGCCGCCGGTGCCGCCCGCGCCGCCGCTGCCGCCCGGGGCACCCGGACCGCCGCTGCCGCCCGCGCCGGTGATGATCAGGCAGTTGTTCAGGACCGGCGAGGCGTTGATCGCCAGCAGCCCGAAGGAGGCGCCGCCGCTCAGGCCGCCGGTGCCGCCCGTGCCGCCGTAACCTCCCCCTCCGCCGCCGCCGCCGCTGTTGCCCACGCCGTCGTCGCAGAAGGTGCACTCCTGGCCGCCGCCGCCACCGCCGCCGCCGCCACCGCCGCCGCCGCCACCGGTGCCGCCGGAACCGCCGATGTTCGGCACCCACGCATCGCCGACGATGGCGCCGGCCGCGATGGCGATCGAGCCCGCGGGTCCGAAGATCCCGACACTGCCAGCCTGTCCGTTGCCGCCCGTGCTGCCGGGGTCGCCGGTGAAACCGCCGTTGCCGCCCGTTCCGCCGGGGGCGCCGGCGCCGTTGCTGCCGGCCCCGGCGTTGGACCCGTTGCCGAGCTGGTTGCCCGCGAAACCGCCGGCGCCGCCGGCGAAGGCGCCGCCACCGCCGCTGCCGCCCGCGCAGGCGTAGATCCCATCGCAACTCCCCGGCAGGCCGCTCAGGCCGCCGCTGCCGGAAGCGCCGGTCGAGCCGGGCGTTCCGCCGAGCGCCGAACCGCCGTTGCCGCCCCGGAACTTGCAGCCTTCGAAGACCAGCGCACCGGTGCAGTCGGTCACCGTGACCGCGACCGAGGTGCCGGTCCCGATGGCCGCGTTGGTGGCGATCACCTCGAAACCGCGGACGGTCGTCGCGCTCGCGATGGACTGGGCGCGCAACGGGCGCGTGGAGCCGGTGACGACCGAGTAGACGCCGGGCTGCTCGGCCCAGGTGCCCACGGCGAGGCCGCCGGTCAGGTCGATGCCCGCGACGAGATGGACGACCTCGTTGTACGTGCCCTCGGTGACCCGGACCTCGCCGATCATGAGGGCCTGGGCGCGGACCAGCCCCTGGGCGATGGTCTTGACCGGGGCCGTCATGCCGCCGCTGTTGGCGTCGCTGCCGGTCGGGGTCACGAAGACGGCCGTGGGCAGCGGCGGCTCGACCGTCACCTGCACCACGGCCAGACCGATCCCGCCGTCGTCGTCGGTCACGCGCAGCTTGGCCAGGTACTGGCCCTGCGACGGGTAGGCGTGCAGCGCGTTCGCGTTGGCGGC
Source organism: bacterium (assembly GCA_030654305.1). Classification (NCBI taxonomy): domain Bacteria; species bacterium. The sequence continues at coordinate 1,222 of JAURXS010000438.1, forward strand.
GCTGCTCCAGTCGAACACGCCGTCGTCCTCGAAGTCCCACTCGTGGAGGACGACCGTACCGTCGGCATCGGCGGCGACGGCGCCGAACGACGTCGCGTCCCCCTCGAACACCGTCGAAGCGGTGAGGTCGCCGGCGGTCGGCGGGATGTTGGCGTTCAACCGCAAGAACATCGCCGCCAAGGTCACGCTGTCGCCGGCGGCGACCAGGGCGCCGCCCGTGCTGTCGTCCAGGTAGCCGGCGTGCATGGCGCGCGCGGGCCACGCGCCCACCGGCACGCCGGTCAGGCTGTAGCCGCCGGCCGCGTCGGTGACCGCCACGTACGACGTCCCCTCGAGGAAGACGACGGTGCCGGTGTGGTCGATGGCGTTCTCGAGCGTGGCGCTGCCCAGGAAGGTGCCGGTCGGGACCAGCTGGATGTCGACGAACGTCGTCTCGGCGTTGGCCGCGACTCCGGGCGGGATCTCCAGGCTGCGGCTGTCGCCGGCGTGGTCGCGCAGCGACGAGGTCAGCAGGTAGGTGCCGGCGTCCAGCCCGCCGAAGACGAAGCGTCCCGCGCGGTCGCTGACCGCGCTGCGCACGTCGGCGGCCTTGTCGGAGGTCTTGCCGGCGAGGTCGGTCCCGCCCGACAGCGCCCGGCCCACGGTCGCGGACAGCCCGCCCTCGACGCGTTCCAGCGCCAGCACCGCGTCGGGCGCGGGACGGCCGCCGGTGTCCAGCACGGTGCCGCTCAGGACCGCGCCGTCGCGAACCTCGATGCCGGACAGGGGTTCGGTCGGCGGCGACTGGTCGGAGCAGCCCCAGAGGAGGCCGGCCAGGGCGGCAGCCAGTCCGAGGACGACGAACGATCGGCGGGTCTTCATGTCAGGATCCTTTCGCAGATCACCGGGTCAGGACCAGGGCGCGCGTGGAGGAAACGTCTTCGCCGCGGGCCTGGACGAGGTAGAGACCGGACGGGACCGGGCGACCGTCGGGGCCGCAGGCGTCCCACTCGTAATCGTGGCTGCCGCCCGTGAGCGTCTCGGCGCCCCAGGTGCGCAGCAACCGACCGCCGGCGTCGTAGACGCTCAGTTGCACCGACGTCTCGCGCCGGACGACGAGCCGCAACTTGGTCGCGCCCGCACTCGGGTTGGGCCAGGGCAGCGCCAGCCGCAGCGCGGGCAGGTTCGCGGACACGGGCACCTCCGTGACGTCGTCGGCGACCACGATGTCGTTGCGGTAGGAGACGACGTAGTCGTCGACCAGCACCTCGAGCGTGTAGGTCCCCGCGGCGAGGCCGTCGACGCAGTAGTGGCCCGCGGCATCGGTGGCCGCGTGGTCGCCGGTGTAGTCCCCGGCCGCAGTGCGCAGGAAGACGCCCGCCTGCGCGACGGGCTCGCCGGTCGACGCGTCGGTGACGTGGCCGCAGATCGAGGCGGCCAGCAGGGGGCCGGCGGCGAGCAGGGCGAACAGCAGCGGCGGGATCGCCCACCGCAACGGTCGTCGGAATCGCTGGGAAGGCAGCATGGCGGGGACCCCGGGAGTTGGACCGACTAGGTGTTCCGCATCTCCGGCGCGAGCCGGGCTAGAAACGCCAGTCTACCACCGATGTCGATAATTAGGATGAATTTTATCTTTATTCTACGGTAAATCGCGGCGAGATGGCGGACACGCCGGCGCGGAGGCAACAATGAACAGGGCCGCCTCCCCGAAGGAAGGCGGCCCCTGACGCGGATCCGGGTCGCTCGTTGCGCCGCGCGGATCGCGTCGGACCGGTCAATCGGCCCAGGAAGCGGAACTCCACCGCTGTGACGACGCGCCGATCACCAACGTGGACGGCAGGCGCGGCGCACGGACGTGGACGACGACCGCCCTGCGGATCGCCCGGCCGATCCAGAGCTTCGCGAACGAGATGAAACGGATGCCCCTGCTGCCATCGAAGTTGCGGGCGGCCGAGATCAGCCCGACGTTGCCCTCCGCGATCAGGTCCAGGTCGCCGAGGCCATGATGGTGGAACTCCTTGGCGATCCCGACGACGTGGCTCAGGTTGGCGTTGACCAGCTGGTCGAGCGCCTCCCGATCCCCGTCGTGGATGCGTTCCGCCAGCCCGAGCTCCTCGTCCCGCGTCAGCTTCTTGTACCGCTCGATGTACAGCAGGTAATGCTGCAGGCGGGGATCCTCGGCCCGCACGATGCTCATCCTCGTCTCGGCCA
>JAURXS010000439.1 GCA_030654305.1 bacterium
CGGAGTCGGAGGCGCGCCTCGCGGCGCTGCCCGCGGACGACCCGAGCCTGCCCAGCCTGCGCGAGGACCTGGCCCTGGACCGCCTGGTCCGCGACGCCCTGCTGTCGGACGCGCCGCTCGCGCCGCCCACGCGCACCTTCGCCGACCGCCTCACGCTCGACATGGGCGACACGACCTTCGAGCTGTACTACATCGGCGGCATGCACACCGCGAGCGACATCGCCGTCTTCGTGCCCCGGCACGGCATCCTGATGACCGGCGACACGATGTCCGACCGCTGGCTGACCGACACGCCGGGCTGCCTGGCGTCCTTCGTCGCGCGGCCCGGCGTGCGCCACGACTTCCCGAAGCTGCTGAAGAACTGGGAATACCTGGTGCAGCAGAAGGACCGCATCCGGTTGCTGGTGACCGGCCACTGGAACGGCGAGCTGTCGTACGACGGGTTCGCGGCCCGGGTCGGCTACGTCAGGGCGCTGTGGGACGGCGTGCCGGCCGAGATCGCGCGCGGCGCGTCCCTCGAGTCGCTGTTCGCGACCTTCGCGCTCGACGCGCGCTTCCCCGAGCTGGCTCAGAGCCCGGGCTTCAACCGCAACAACCACGCCATGACGCTGCTGGAACTCTGGAGCGTGACGACGGGCCAGGCGTCGGCCGCCGACCGGCTGTACGCGCTCATCGACGAGGGGGCCGGCGAGGACTCCGTCCGCGAGGTCGTGGCCAGCCGCGGCGCCGAGCCCGCCCGCTACTTCTACATGGAGGGCCAGCTCAACGCCTCCGGCTACCGTTTCCTGCAGGCGGGACGCGCGCCGCAGGCGGTGGCGATGTTCCGGGTGTACGCCGATCTCTACCCGGAGTCGTGGAACGCCTACGACAGCCTGGGCGAGGCGCTGCTGGCCACCGGCGACAGCGCGGGCTCGATCGCGATGTACGAGAGGTCGCTGGAGCTCAACCCCGAAAACGTGAACGGGCGCGAGGCGCTGGCGCGGATCCGGGGCGGAGGCGCGGCGTCGGCGCCGTAGGACCACCCGGCTCACGGGTGGAATATCGAAGGGCCCCGGATCACGCCGGGGCCCTTCTGCGTTCCGGATCGTGAGGCGCCGCCCCGTCAGGGATTGGGCCCGTCGTGGCACCGGTAGCAGGACACGCCGGACCAACCGCCCCGGTAATCCGGCCCGTGGCAGGCCGGGCAGGACTGGGTGCCGTGGTCCTCGGCGTAGTTGCCGTGCTGCGAGCTCTGCGACCAGCCGACCGGGTGGCCGCCGGGGCCGTCGTGGCAGTCGAAGCAGGAGACCCCGGTGCTGCCGCCCTGGAAATCGACGCCGTGGCACGACGTGCAGGACGCGGCGCTCTCGTCGCGCACCGTCGCGCCGTGCAGGTTCGGGTTCGCCCAGCCGCCGGGATGGCTGCCGTTGGGGCCGTCGTGGCAGGAGAAGCAGGAGACCCCGCTCCAGCCGCCCCGCAGGTCGGCACCGTGGCAATCGGCGCAGGATGTCGTGCCGTTGACCTCGGCCTCCCCGCCGTGGTGCGCGGGGCTGACCCAGCCGATCGCGTGGCCGCCGGGGCCGTCGTGGCACGAGTAGCACGAGACGCCGCTGGTGCCGCCCGTGTAGTTCACCCCATGGCAAGCGGTGCACGACGCAGCGCTGGAAACACGCACGGTCGCGCCGTGCTGTCCGGGTTCGGCCCAGCCGACGGGGTGCGCGCCGTTGGGGCCGTCGTGGCAATCGAAGCAGGAGACCGCGCTCCAGCCGCCCAGGTAGTCGGCGCCGTGGCAGTCGGTGCACGTCGCCGAGCCGTTCGCGTCGACCTCGGCGCCGTGCTGCGCCGGGTCGGCCCAGCCGGTGGCGTGACCACCGGGGCCGTCGTGGCACGTGAAGCACGAGACGCCGCTGGTGCCGCCCAGGTAATCAGCGCCGTGGCAAGCGGTGCACGACGCAGCGCTGGAAACACGCACGGTCGCGCCGTGCTGCCCGGGTTCGGCCCAGCCGACGGGGTGCGCGCCGTTGGGGCCGTCGTGGCAAT
>JAURXS010000440.1 GCA_030654305.1 bacterium
AAGGCCTGCGACCTGGCGCTCTTCGACCTCGGGGACCTCGCCCACGAGCGCGTCGGCGACCGCGTGGCCGCGCTGCTGCTCTGCCACCCGCGCGACGCCGCGGCGGTCGTGGTCGGCGGTCGCGAGATCGCCCTGGACTGACCGGCGGTCAGGCCCCGCCGTCCTCGCAGTGCGCCAGGAGGCGCTTGCGCTCCCGCTCCCATTCCTCGTCCAGCATGGCGAAGACCATGTCGTCGACCCACTGCCCGCGGTGCCAGTGGCTGCGGCGCAGGTGCGCCTCCTGGCGCAGGCCCAGCCGCTGCAGCACGGCGACCGAGGGCAGGTTGCGCGGGTCGGTGCGGGCCACCACGCGGTGGACCTTCCGCGCGTCGAAGAGGTGCTCGAGCATCAGGCGCGTGGCGCAGGTCGCGTAGCCGCGGCTGCGGTGGTCCGGCCGCAGGGCGATCCCCAGTTCCGGGCTCGCGTGCGCTCCGGCCGGGAACAGGATGCCGCAGTCCCCGACGACCTCGCCGTCGTCGCGCCGGGCGATGATCAGCTGGAGCCAGCTGCCGGGGACGCCCGGCTCGACGTCGGCCTGGGCGCGAGCCAGCCCCTGGACCTCGTCGAGATCGTGGGGCAGCCAGTCCTGGTAACGGGCGACCTCGGGCAGGGAGCGGTAGGCGTAGAGGACGGGGGCGTCGGCGGCCTGCATGCGGCGCAGGACGATCCGGGGGGCGGTCAGGGTGAAGTCGGTCATGTCGGGCTCCTCCTGGCTGCGGACGGGAAGGGCGTCGCAGGGGGATACGGATGGGGCGATGCCTGGTTGCCTCCTAGAAGAGCCAGTCCGTGCTCAGGAACGTGCCGCGCCCCTCGCGCACGATCCGCGAGAACAGCTCCTTGTTGGCGTCGGTGGCCCGGGTGGCGGCCAGGGTGCGGATCGAGAAGACCCGCAGGGCGTCGCTCACCGACAGCGTCCCTTCGGCGGAATCCTTGCGCCCGGTGAACGGGAACGCGTCGGGGCCGCGCTGGCACTGGGCGTTGACGTTGACGCGGCAGACCTGGTTGACCAGCCGGTCGATCAGCCGGCCGACCGACTCGGGGTCGCGCCCGAACAGGCTGGCCTGCTGGCCGTAGGGCGACTCCATGATCGCGCGCACCGGTTCCTCGACGTCGTCGAAGACCGCCACCGGCACCACGGGTCCGAACTGCTCCTCGTGGAAGACCCGCATGCCGGGCGCCGCCGGGTACAGCACGGCCGGGTGGACGTAGGTGCCGTGTACGGCGCCGCCGTCGGGGTTGAGCACCTGCGCGCCGCGGGCGCGGGCGTCCGCGACGAGGTCCGCGAGGTACTGCGGCTTGCCGGCCTCCGGCAGCGGGGTGATCTGCGCGCCGGGATCCCAGGGGAGGCCGGGGCGCAGGGCGTCCACGGCGGCGACCAGGCGGCGGTTGAACTCCGCGGCGAGGCTGCGGTGGACGAAGATCAGCTTGAGCGCCGTGCAGCGCTGGCCGTTGAACGACAGGGCGCCCGCGACGCACTCGGCCACGGCCTCGTCCAGGTCGGCGTCGGGCAGCACGATCGCCGCGTTCTTCGCCTCGAGCCCCAGCACGCAGCGCAGTCGGTGGGGCTTCGGGTGCTGCTTGCGCAGGATGTCGGCGACGCGGCTGGTGCCGATGAAGGCCAGCACGTCGATCCGGCCGGACGCCAGCAGGGGACTCACGATCGTCGCGCCGTCCCCGTAGACCGTGTTGACCACCCCGGGTGGGAAGGCGTCGCGGAAATCCGCGAGCAGCGGGCTGTGCAGCAGCACGCCCAGCTTGGGCGGTTTGAAGATGACGGGATTGCCCATGACCAGAGCCGGGATCAGCGTGGTGAACGTCTCGTTCAGCGGGTAGTTGAACGGGCCCATGCACAGCACGACGCCCAGCGGCGAGCGGCGGATCTGACCGACGACCCCCTCGCGCACCTCGAAGCGCGACGAGACGCGGTCCAGCTCCTTCATCGCCTCGACCGTGTCGTGGATGTAGGCGACGGTGCGGTCGAACTCCTTGCGCGCGTCGGGCAGCGACTTGCCGATCTCCCACATGATCAGACGCACGACCTCGTCGCGCCGCGACGCCATCCGCGCGGCGAAATCCTCCACGTGCGCCAGCCGCCGGCTCACCGCCATCGTGGGCCAGGAACCGCGGCCGTGGTCCCAGGCGGCACCCGCGGCCGCGAGCGCCGCCAGCGCCTGCTCCGCCCCCATCAGGGGGTAGGAGCCGATCACCGCCTGCTTCGGTCCCCCGGGCGAAGGCACGCACACCGGCGACAGCACGCGCTGGACGGGCCCGTCCCAGTCCATCAGCTCGCCGCCGCACAGCCAGGTCGACTGCTCGACCAGCCCGGGCAGGCGGTGCTCCGGCGGCACGGCTTCGAGGTTCGGGAACAGACGTTGGAACCGTTCGGATCCGCTCATGGGGGCCGCCTTCCTGGTGGGGCGCGCAGTCGCGTCCGGAGACATTCTATGCTAGGCTGCCGTCGCGGACCATGTGAAAACCCGGCGAAGCGCCGGCGGGAGGCCCGGACCCCATGCGCACCAAGGCGTTGATGATGCCGCTGCTCGCCGTCGCGGCGCTGGCCGCGGCCGTGCCGGCCGGCGCGGCCGCACGCCCGCTCGAGCGCCTCGGCGCCATCGAGCGCCTGCCCATGCCCGCCCGCCAGGCCGCGGCTTCCGCCCTGCTCGCCGACCACCCCTTCAACCCCGTCTTCGCGGGCGGCGACACGCTGCTGCTGTTCTACCGCGGCCCCGGCCACGACGTGCGGCTCGCCGGCGACCAGACCGCCTGGCTGCCGACGCTGCCCCTGGCCCACCTGCCCGGCACCGACCTGTGGTCCTGCGTCCTGACCCTGCCGTCGCGTTCGCGGGTCGACTACAAATTCGTGATCGACGCGCTGTGGCTGCTCGACGCGCGCAACCCGCGGACCTGCACCGGCGGCTACGGGCCCAACTCCGAACTGCGCGGGCTGGACTACCGCGAGCCGGAATTCGTGGCCGCCCCGGCCGCGGGCGTCTGTCGGACGGATCGCTACGAACTGCCGGCCCCCGCCCTCGGCGGCCCCCGCGAGGTGCTGGTGCTGACGCCCCCGGGCGAGCCGCGCGGCCGGCGCCCCTGCCTGCTGGTCCACGACGGCCTGGAGTACGTCACGCTGGGCGGCCTCGACCGCGCCCTGGCCTGGCTGGCCGAGCACCGCCCCGATCTGGACCTGCCGATCTGCGTCTGCGTCCCGCCGGGACGCCGCACCGACGAGTACGCCGGCGGGCTGCAGGAGCCGTTCGGCCTCTGGGTGACCGGCACCCTGCAACCCTTCATCGCCGTGCAGCACGACGTGGGGACGACGTGGGGCGTCATGGGCGCCAGCTACGGCGGCAACGCCGCGCTCGACCTGGCGCGCCGCTACCCCGGCAACTTCGACCGCGTCGCCGCGATGAGCCCGTACGTCGCCCCCGAGCAGTCGATCGCCTACGCGGCGATGCCCCCGCAGCGCGTGCGGGTCTACCTGAACTGGGGCTCCTTCGACCTGCCGCAGCTGATCCCGATGGACCGCGAGTTCGCCGCGCTGCTGGCCGGGTGCGGCTTCGCCTGCCTATCGGAAGAGAAGCCCCAGGGACATTCCTGGGGCTTCTGGCGCGACAGCCTGCCGGCTGCCCTGGAGTACCTCTACGGGCCGTAGCCCTCCTACTTGCCGATGCCCTCCCCGGGCTTGCTCTTGTCGGGGTAGGCCGGCGCGGCGGGAATCCGCCACGTCGCCCCCTCGTCCTTCAGGCGGCCGAGCAGGTGCCCGATCGCACGGTCGAGCTGGTCGTCCCGGCCGGCCACGACGGCGGCGGGCTGGTTCTGCACCTCGATGTGGGGCTCGACGCCGCGGCCCTCGATGATCCACTTCCCGTGCAGGTCGTAGAGGCCGAACTGCGGCGGGGTGACCGTGCCCCCGTCGACGAGGTCCTGGTGCGGCTCGATGCCGATGGCGCCGCCCCAGGTGCGCATGCCGATCACGGTGGCGAGGTTGCGGACCTTGACCGCCTCGGCGAAGAACTCGCCGTTGCTGCCGGTGTCCTCGTTGATCAGGACCGCCAGCGGGCCGTGGAACGCGCGCTCGGGGTTGCGGCCGGGGCCGCCCTCGCGCGGGATGGTCAGGGACCACAGCACGCGCTCGAGCCGGTCGATGATCATGTCGCCGACGAAGCCGCCGCCGTTGTCGCGCTCGTCGATGACGATGCCCTCGCGGCCCGACTGCGGGTACCAGTAGGCGCCGAACTCGACCAGGCCCGGCTCTCCCATGTCGGGCAGGTGGAGGTAGCCGAGGCGGCCGCCCGACTTCTCGTCGACGTAGCGGCGGTTGGCCTCCACCCAGGCGCGGTAGCGCAGGCCGCCCTCGCCGCGCAGCGGCTCGACGACGACCGTGCGCGGCTGCTTGCCGTCGGCGTTGTCGGCGACCGTGAGCTCGACGGTGCGGCCGGCGGCGTCGGCGAGCAGCTCGTAGGGATTGGCGCCGGCAGCCAGCGGCCGGCCGTCGACGGCCAGCAGGAAGTCGCCCTCGCGCACGTCCACGCCGGGTTCGGCCAGCGGCGAGCGCGCGGCGGCGTCCCAGACGCAGCCGGGCAGGATGCGGGCGATGCGCACGCGGCCGCTGCGCTCGTCGACGGCGAAGTCGCAGCCGAGCATCGCCGTGCGCGACGGCGCGCCGGCGTGCTGCTGGTCGCCGCCGTAGACGTAGGTGTGGCCGATGTTCAGCTCGGCGATCATCTCCCCGATCAGGTAGGTCAGATCGCCGCGCGCGCCGCACCAGGGAACCAGGGCCGCGTACTTGCCGCGGATCTTCTGCCAGTCGACGCCGTGCATGTTCTCGTCGTAGAACCAGTCGCGCTGGATGCGCCAGGCCTCGTCGAGCATCTGGCGGTACTCCTGCGCGCGATCGACGCGCACGCGCACGCCGTCGAGGCCGACCGCGCCGTCGCCGGGCTTGAACTCCTTGCCGGCGTCGACCACGCCGTAGGCGCTGCCGGCGCGGTACGCCAGCTTCTTACCGTCGGCCGAGAGGTGGTAGTTGGCGAGGCCGCCGCCCAGGTCCTTGGCCTCGCGCTCCGCGACGTCGTACGCCACCAGGGTGAGGTCGCTCTCGGCGGTGCGGTCATCGACGTTCTGGTACTTCAGGAAGATCGGCTCGTCGCGGCGCAGCATCAGGCAGCCGTCGGCGGTCGCGGTCAGGCGGAAGTAGTTGCCGCCCTCGACGCCGGGCACGGCCAGGACGCGGGCGCCGAGACCGTCGAGGTCGACGCGGGTGGCGGCGGGCTTCCCGCCCTCGTCGTCCTTGCCGCCCTTTTTCTCCTCGTCGGTTTTCGCCGCCACCAGGCCCGGGTCCTCGAAGAACGGCGAGCGGACGCCGCCCTGCAGCAGGACGAGGTAGGGCTTCGCCATGTCCACGAAGATGTGGTTCTGGTCCTGGCGGTCCATGATCGGGGTGAAGGTGCGGTTGCTCAGGAACCAGAGGTAGCGGCCCTCGGGGTCGAAGCTGGGCGACCAACTGGTGAAGAAGTCGTCGGTGACCTGCGTGCTCTTCCCGGAGGCGAGGCCGTAGAGGCAGATCACCTCGTTCATGTTCGCGGTGTTCTTGCTGTAGGCCACCCACTGCCCGTCCGGCGACCAGACGTAGTCGAGGATGCCCCAGCGCTCCCAGGCGTCGTCGTACTCGCCCGTGTCGATGACGGTGACCTTGCCGGTGCCGACGTCCACCATGTTCAGGCGCATGAACTTGTCGCCCCAGAGGATCCGCTGCGAGTCGGGCGACCAGACGGGCTGCAGCAGGAAGCCCCGGTTGTCGGTGGTCAGCGGGCGCCAGGCGTCGCGGCCGCGCTGGTCGGCGAGGTAGAGCTGCTCCTCGCCCCCGCGGTCGCTCACGAAGCAGACCCAGCGGCCGTCGGGCGACCAGGCGGCGTTCTTCTCGCGGCTCGCACTGGTGCGGGTGAGGTCGAACCACTCGCCCTTCTCGGCGGGCAGGCTGAGGATCTCGCCGCGCGCCTCCAGCAGCAGGCGCTCGCCGGCGGGCGACAGACCGAAGCTGCCCGTCGACGGCGCCGCGTCGACCAGTTCGGTGCGCATCGGCGCGCGGTCGGAGCCGACGTCCAGGATGACCTCGCGGTCGGCACCGGTGGCCAGGTCGAGCACGCGCAGGCTCCCGGCGTGCTGGTAGACGACGCGGCCGGCGCCGCAGCCGGGCGACTTCACGTCGTAGTCGCGGTAGTTCGTCAGGCGCGTGACGTCAGCGCCCGTCGGGCTCATCGCGTAGAGGTTGAGGGTGCCGTCCTCGCGGTCGCTCAGGAAGACGATGCGGTCCTGCCACCACATGGGGTAGTTGTCGGTGCCCTCGAAGTCGGTGACCTTCGCGATGGCGCCGGTCGCGAAGTCGGCCACCCAGACGTCCTGGGCCATGCCGCCGCGGTAGCGTTTCCACGTGGCGCCCTCGCGGGCGATCCGGTTGTAGGCCAGGCGCTTGCCGTCGGGCGAGAAGCTCGCCAGCGCGCCGCGGTCGACGGCCACCTTCTCGGGCAGGCCGCCCTCGCGGTCGACCAGGAACAGCTGCGGCTGGCCGAGCGGGTGCTCGCGCGACGAGCGGAACAGGATGCGCCGGCCGTCGGGGTGCCAGTCGAGCACCTGGTCGGCGCCCGGGTGGAAGGTCAGGCGGCGCGGCTCGCCGCCGGCGGTGGGCATCACGTAGACGTCGAGGCCGCCGTCGTAGTCGGCGTTGAAGGCGAGCCACTGGCCGTCGGGGCTGAACTTGCCGGCGTTTTCGATGCCGGGTCCGTTGGTGAGCCGGCGGGCCTGGCCGCCGGAGGCGTCCGCCAGCCAGAGGTCGTCCTCGTAGGTGAAGACGAGGTGCTCGGCGCTGATGTCCGGGTTGCGCATGAGCTGCGACGCGCCCGCGGCGGCAGCGGACGCGCACGTCGGCGCGGCGGCCGCCAGCGCGGCCGCGAGGGTGAGGATGGCCAGTCGTTTCAAGGGATTCGCCTCCTGGAAAACTGCACTTGTCGGACCGGGGATCGTTTGCAGGCGCACGGACGTCAGCCGGGTATCCCCGGCTTGACCATGAACGTCTTCTCCTTACGGATCTGGACCGTG
>JAURXS010000441.1 GCA_030654305.1 bacterium
GTGCCGGTGGACTGGTTCTTCCACCTGGTCTTCGCGGCCGCGATCGCCTGGGGCGCCTCGCGCCTGCTGCCGCTGCGGCGCGTGGTGATGCTGGCCGTCGCCCTGATCGCGGGCAAGGAACTGTTCGACGTCATCGCCAAGACGCGCCTCGAATACATCCGGCTACCAGGGGCCGACCTGGCCCTGGACGTCACCGCCGGGCTCGCCGGCCTGGCCCTGGGCTGCTGGCTGGCCCGGCGCTTCCCGCCGCGACGGCGGAGGGAACGGGGCCGGGAGGCGGCGTCGTGAGCCGCCTCGGACGCGCGGCGCCCGCCGCCCTCAGCTCTCAGATCAGCTCTCTGATCGGCGCCCTGCTCTGCCTCTCCCTGCTGGCCCACGCGCTGCTCGGCACCGGCGCCCCCGCATCCGGGCGGCTGCCGCTGCTGCTGCTGGGCGCCGCCGCCCTGGCCTGGTTCGCGCAGCCGCGGCCGCGGTGGCCGCTCGCGGCGATCGTGCCGGTCGGTCCCCTGCTGGATTTCTGCTTCCTGACTCCCGGCCGCGAGGTCTACGCCACCGAGGTCGTGCTGCTCGCGGCGGCGGGCTGGTGGCTGGCCCGCCGCGCGCTCGCGCCGCGACCGTGGGTCCGGCCCGCGCCGGCGATCCTGCTGTGGCTGGGCTTCGCCGCGGCCGGCCTGATCGCCCTGGCGCTCGGCCCGGGCGGCGGCCCCGCGAGCGCGACCTGGGTGCGCGGCGTGCGCCTGCTGGTCCTGGCGGGCGTCGTCCCGCTCCTGCTGCTCGACGACCGCAGCGACGAAGCGGCGCAACCCCGGCTCCTGTGCTGGTGGACGGCCGCCACGCTGGGCGCGGTGGCCCTGCTGGCGACGGGGGGCATCGCGGAGTTCCTGCTGACGATCGTCGGCCGCTCGGACGCGGAGCCGGGCTCCTTCTACCGCGGCTCGGTGGGCCTAGCCGTGCACCTGGCGAGCTTCGCGCCGCTGGGCCTGGCCCTCTGGCTCGGCGATTCCGGCCGGCGCTGGCGGCTGGCCGGCGCGCTCGCCTGGCTGGCGGCCGCGGCCTGCCTGCCCCTGACCGCCTCGCGCGGCGCGATGGGCAGCCTGGCGGCGACCTCGGCGATCCTCGTCGCGGCGACCGCGCTGGCCGGCGACCGCCGCCGACTGCGCGCGCCGCTGATCGCGCTGGCGGCGCTGGGCGTCGTCGCGGCCGTGCTGCTGGTGAAACCGGAACTGGCCGGCGACTCCTTCGCCTACAAGCTGCGGGCCTCGCTGTCCGGGGACTACTTCTCCACGCGGCTGCCCGCCTGGCGCGAATCGTTCGCCGCGATCGCGGCGCACCCGCTGGCCGGCGAGGGCCCCGAGGCCTTCGCGCCGAGCATCCCGCTGGAACTGGCGCGGCGCCTGGGCCTGCCCGCGGCGCTGCTCGCCCTGTCGGCCATGGTCGCCGCCGCCGCCGCGGCCGGGCGCGCCGCCCGGCGCCCCGCGGACGTCGGCGGCGATCACGACGCCGGCCTGTCCCGGTCGTCGCTGGCCCTGGGGGTCGCCGCCGGTCTGGTAGGTCTGCTGCTGGTGGGATTGGCCGAGACGGGCCTGGGCAACCGCACGACGCCGCTGCTCGCCGCGACGCTCGCGATCGCGGCCCGGCTGGGCGCCGGCGGCCGCGACCGCGCGGTGTAGCCTAGGGGACGGCGATCACGTCCTTGGGCAGGCTGCTGTCCGGGGGCGGCTTCAGTTCCACGATCCACTGGTAGGGGGCCTCGAGCGCCGTCGCCGTCAGGCTGTCGATCTGGTAGACGTCGGGGCGGAAGACGGCCTTCCCACGCGGATCGACCCACGCCGTCCAGTACAGCAGGTGGATCGGGATCGGCGCGGGCAGGCGCACGGCCTGCTCGCGGCCCGAGGCCATGGCTTCGGCGATGCGCGACCGCGGCCAGCGCTCGTCGCCGGTCAGCAGGTAGACCGCGAACTCCTCGGGCTTCTGGATGCGGACGCAGCCGGCGCTGAAGGCCCGCTTGGCCCGCGCGAAGAGGCCGCGGTTGGACGTGTCGTGCAGGTACACGTTGAAGCGGTTCGGCAGGTTGAACTTCACCAGCCCGAGCGCGTTGAGCGGACCCGGCAGCTGGCGCAGCCGGTACGGGAAGCTGCCGGTCGGCACGTCGCCCCAGGCCACGTCGGCGGGGTCGACGACCTTCGCCTTCTCCCCCCACCCCGAGATCACCTCGAAGCCGAACTCCTGGAGGTAGCCGGGATCCTGCTGGATCAGCGGGAGCTTGTCCTCGATGGCGAGCTTGGGCGGGACCTCCCAGTCGGGGCTGAACACCAGCGAGTTCAGCTTCGCGCTGAAGACCGGCGTGCGACGCGTCGGCAGCCCGACGATGACCGGCATGGCCAGCACCACGCTGTCGCCGTGGAGCACCCGCAGCCGGTAGTCCGGGATGTTGACCTCGACGCGGCGGTGGCCGAGGTCCGCCGGCAGCCAGCGCCAGCGCTCGAGGTTCACCCGGATCTGCCGGACGCGGTCCTCGACCGTCGCGCCGAGTTCGGTCCGGGTGGCCTGGCCGATCACGCCGTCCTGGTCGAGGCCGAAGCGGGCCTGGAAGCGGCGGACCGCGGCCGCGAGGTCCTCGTCGTAGTACTCGGGATCGAGTCCCAGGGCGCCGCCCGGGCCGAGGTCGCCCGTGGTCGCGAGGCGGGCCCGCAGCAGGGGCACGCGGGGGTCGCGGTCGCCGGGCTCGATCTTGTCGCCGGCCGGCAACGCCGGCCAGGCGCCCACCGCGGCGAGGGCGCGGTACTGCGCGTAGGCGCGCCGCAGCCGCGCGTACTCGGGGTGCGCGGGCAGCAACCGCTGCAGTGAACCGCTGATGCCGTCGGCGGCCAGGGCTCCCGAGAGCACCGCGACCACGTCGGCGGTGCGGCGCCCAGCGATCCAGTCGGGATCGAAGGCGCGCGGGTCGAGGCGGCCGCCCAGGCACTGGGTCGCGGCGAGCAGGTAGGCGTCGGTCGCCAGCAGGTCGAATTCGGCGAGTTCGTCCGGGTCGGGGCTGGCGCGCCACCAGCGGCGGTCGCGCAGGCGGGCGAGGCCCTGGGCCAGCGCGTCGGGGTGGTAGTCGCGGACCTGCAGGCCGTCGGCGTCGAGGCCGGCCAGGGCCGCGCTCAGCGAATCGGCCACGACCAGCGGGCCGCGGTCGCCGGTCCAGGCCGGCGCGTGGTCGCGCCCCTGGTAGAACTGCAGGACGAGGTCGGGCCGGTGCAGGCGCTCGCCGAGCGCCACCACGACCGGGACCGTCACGACCGGCGCCGCCGCGACCGAATCCGTCGCGACCGAATCCGCCGCGACCGCCTCCAGCCGACGCCGCAGCCGTTCGCCGACGCGGCCGCCCCGGGCCTCGTCCTCGGCGCACAGCGCGGGGACGGAAGCCAGCGTCGCCAGCAGCACCAGCAGGGTCGTCTTGCGGGTCATGAGTACCGCCGGGAATGTCGCGCCGTCGCCGGGCGCCGACCGGTTGCGCGCCAACCGGCTGCCGCCGGTGCGGGTGCGCGCGGGCGGGAAGCTAGCACATCCACCCCGTTTCGTACAGGGCGGGAGTCCGCGGGGCGGCGGCCGCCGCTCAGCCGGCGGTCGGCGGCTCCGGCGTCGCGCCCCGCTCCGGGGCGCTGAACTCCTCGACGTGGTGCCGCACGACCTTCCCCTCGGACATGTAGATGACGTCCTCGGCGATGTTGGTGGCATGGTCGGCGATGCGCTCGAGCTGGCGCGAGATGGAGAGCTGCTGGAGGTAGAAGTCCACCTGCAGGGGGTGCTCGCGGATCCCCGCCTGCACCTGCCCGTACATCCCGCGGTTGATGGCGTCGACCTCGTCGTCCATGGCGCAGACGTCCCGCGCGCGGGCCGGGTCGACGTTGACCAGGGCGTCGAGCGCGGTGTGCAGCATCTCCTGGGCCCGCGTCGCCATGCCCACGAAGTCGAAGGTCGTCGTCGCCTCCTCGTGCGGGGCCAGGTGGATGGCGCGCTCCGCGATGTTCACGGCCAGGTCGCCGATGCGCTCGAGGTCGTTGTTGATCTTCAGGACCGTCACCAGGAAGCGCAGGTCGCTCGCCACGGGCTGGTGCAGCGCCAGGATCTTCAGGCACTCCTCCTCGACCCGCACCTCGCGCTCGTCGATGGCGCGGTCGCCCGCCAGCACGGCGCGGGCCAGGGCCGGGTCGTGCTCCTGCACGGCGCGCACGGCCAGCCACACGGCCTCCTCGACGGTGGCGCTGAGGGCCAGCACCTGCACCTTGAGGCGCTCGATCTCGCGCCGCAGATGGACCGACATGTTCCCCTCCGTCGCCGCTATCCGAAGCGGCCTGTGATGTAGTCCTCGGTCTGGCGGTGCACGGGCTTGGTGAAGATCTGCCGCGTGACGCCGAACTCCACGATGCGGCCTTCGAAGAAGAAGGCCGTGTAATCCGAGACGCGGGCCGCCTGCTGCATGTTGTGCGTCACGATGACGATCGTGAAGTCCTTCTTCAGCTCCTCGACCAGGTCCTCGATCTTGGCCGTGGCCACGGGGTCGATGGCCGAGGTGGGCTCGTCCATGAGCAGGACCTCCGGGCGCACGGCGATGGCGCGCGCGATGCAGAGCCGCTGCTGCTGGCCGCCCGAGAGGGCCGTGCCCGGCCGGTCCAGCGCGTCCTTGACCTCGTCCCAGAGCGCGGCGCCGCGCAGGGCCTTCTCGACGGCTTCGGCCAGCTCGGCCTTCCCCAGACGGTAGTGCAGTTTCAGGCCGTAGGCCACGTTGTCGTGGATGCTCATGGGGAACGGCGTCGGCTTCTGGAAGATCATGCCGACCTTGCGCCGCAGCTCGATGAGGTCGGTCGCCGGGGACAGCAGGTTCTCGCCATCGAGCAGGACCTCGCCGCGCGCGCGCTGGTCGCGGTAGAGCTGGTAGATGCGGTTGTAGACGCGCAGGTGCGTCGACTTGCCGCAGCCCGAGGGGCCGATGACCGCGGTCACGCGGTTGGCGGCGATGTCCAGGTTGTTGTCGAACAGGGCCTGCTGCTTGCCGTAGTGGAAGTCCAGGCCGCGGACCGAGATCTTGGGCGGCGCGTCCGCGGGCGCGGCGCCGGGCCGGTCGGCGCCGGGCCAGTCGGCGCCGGGTCGGTCAGTGACGTGGGGACGCGGCGCCAGGGGCGGCGTCGGCCGGGATTCCGGTCTCGTGGCGTTCATCGCGTTCTCTCCCTGGCGAAGGTGCGCGCCAGCAGCGAGGTGGTCAGCACGGCGGCCATGATCAGCAGCGACGCGCCCCAGGCCTTGGCCTGCCAGTCGGCGTACGGCGACATGGCGTACTGGAAGACGGTGACCGTCAGGTTGGCGACGGGCTCGGACATCGAGCGGGGCCAGAAGGGGCTGTTCAGGGCCGTGAACAGCAGCGGCGCGGTCTCGCCGCTGACGCGGGCCACGGCCAGCAGCACGCCGGTGATCAGGCCGCCGCGGGCCGCCTTGAAGGCGATCAGCGTCGCGCGCCAGCGCGGCGCGCCCACGGCCAGCGCGCCCTCGCGCAGCGCGTGCGGCACCAGCGCCAGCATGTCCTCGGTGGTGCGGGCCACCACCGGCAGCATGATCAGCGCCAGCGCGACCGCGCCGGCGTGGCCGGAGAAGCTGCGGAAGGG
>JAURXS010000442.1 GCA_030654305.1 bacterium
CGCAAGCTGCACGTCGCGCAACGCGAGCGACGGCAGGCGCGGCAGCGCGCCCTCGCGGGGGAAGCTGCCGCTGTATGCGGCCGAGGAATCGGCGCGCGCGGGCATCTGCGACAAACTTGCCTGCAGCCGCGGCAGGTCCACAGCGACGCCGATCAGGTGAAGGTGTTGGGCCACCACGTCGCGGCGCAGCAGCGCGCCGCCGTCGAACTGCAGGTCGAGGCGTGCGACGGTTGCGAGGGTGTCGGCCCCGTCCGTCCAGAGCAGGCCGGAGACGTGCAGGCGCCAGGGCTCGGGCCAGGTCAGGCGGGACCAGGCGAACTCGCCGGGCAGGCGCGCGTCGATGCGGCGCAGCGCTTCGCGCAGGCCGGCCTCGCGCACGTCCTGCACGCCGAACACGAGCGCCAACAGCACCGCGACGAGCAGCAGCAGCGCGCCCGGCGCGATGGCCAGGCCGCGCGCCGCACGCCGCAGGGCGCGCCGCGCCGCGTCAGAACGGATGCCCGACCGAGACATGCAGCACCATTCGGGGTTGGTCCGGCACCACGTCGGTGAGCCGGAAGCCGAGGTCGGCCCGCAAAGGGCCGACCGGTGAATTCACCATCAGGCCGGGCCCGACGGCGACTTCGAGTTCGCTCAGGTCGATGTCGTCGTGCCGCGCCCAGGCCTGGCCGACGTCGACGAACACGGCCGCCTGCACGCGGCCCTTCACCGGGAGCCGCACCTCCGCTGAGGCGATCAGCCGCGCCTCGCCGCCAAGCGGCTCGCCCGCGGCGTCCACCGGTCCGAGGCGGCGGCGCTTGAAGCCGCGCATGGAGGTGGAGCCGCCCGCGAAGTAGCGCACGTTGGGCGGCAGGTCGAGGTCGCCCGCGAGCGGCAGGCCCCAGCCCAGGCCGGCGCGCGCGGCCAGGACCGCGCGGCCGAGCGGCCGGTACTGGATGCGCTCGACCTCGGCGGTCAGGAAGTGGAAGTCCGACAGCCCTCCCGGCGGCGTGACGGCCACCTTCGCGCGCGACACGCCGCCGCGGGTCGGGTGGAGCCGGTCGTCGGCGGCGTCGCGCGACCAGAACCCCGACAACAAGGTGAGGTTGCCGTCGCGTTCGCGGAAGGCGTCGTTCGCCACGGGCCCCACGTGGAGCGACTGCCGGCCGAAGGACAGCGAGAGGCCGAGCAGGTCGATGAAGGTCGGGCGCCAGGACAGCGCGGTGGTCAGCTTCGCCGAGCTCAGGATGTAGGCCGCCTCGGACTCGCGCGACACGCTGAGCGTGGTCGAGAGGCCCGAGCGCGGGCCGGGATACGCCGGCCGCCAGGCCGTCACGCCGGCGTCCTGCCGGAAGCGGGAGTACGAGGCCTGCACGCTGAGCCCGCGGCCGGCATGCAGCAGGTTGCGGTCCTTCCACGACGCGCCCAGCCGCACCTGGTCGTCGCTCCACCAGCCCACGCTCGTGGTGAGGGTGCGCATCGGCGCAGGCTGCAGTTCGGCCACGACGTCGAGCGTGTCGGCTGTCGCGGGGCGGGTGTCCAGGCGGACCTGACGGAACAGCTCGAGCCGGCGGATGTTCTCCTCAGCCTGCTGCAGCGCGCGCGTCGAGTAGAGGTCGCCGCGCCGCAGCCCCGAGCTGTGGCGCACCAGGGGCGCCAGGTCGGCGGCGATCGGGCCGGGATCCACCTCGCCGAACCGGTGCAGGAGTCCGGGCTCCGCGACGAGCACGGCGTCGACGAGCAGCGAGTCGACCCAGACCACACGGGGCGCCACCTGCGCCGACGCGTGGCCGGCGTCGCGCAGCAGCGCGACGAGCGCCAGGCGGTCGAGCTCCAGCAGGTCATCGTCGAAGACCCGGCCGGCCGCTGTCCGCACGAGCCGGTGAGCCGTATCTCGCTGCACCGCGGTCAGGTTCTCTGGCAGGCCCTCGAGGGCGAGGCTGCGCACGAGCACCGGCTCGCCCGGCTCCACCGTCAGCACGATCGCCACGGACTCGTTGTGGTCGGCGCCCGCGAAGTCGACGCGCAGGACCGCCCGCGGGTAGCCCCGGCGCGCCAGCAACAGGGCCGCGC
Organism: bacterium; assembly: GCA_030654305.1. NCBI lineage: Bacteria > bacterium. Next base: position 2,053 of record JAURXS010000442.1, read on the forward strand.
GCCGCAGGTCCTCGTCCAGCGTCGCGGGGTAGAAGCGGGGCTTGCCGCCGCCGAACAGGCCGCCGCCCGCGGCGAGCGCGAGGCCGCTG